>JBHGAT010000083.1:0-7125 GCA_041946645.1 Candidatus Velamenicoccus archaeovorus
GCCTCGCGGCGACCCCATGCCGACCCCGGACCCGCCAGCGCGATGGCCCGCTCGTACAGATCGGCCGCCGGCTGCGGCTCGGACGCATCGAGCGCGAGGTGGCCGGCCCCCGCGAGCGCCTCCACGGCCCGGTCGGGCAGGGACCGGTCCGACGGGTTCAGGTCGAGCGACGCCCGGGCGGCCTGCTCGAGGTGGTACGCGATCGACCGCGGATACCGGGACGCGGTCGAGGGATCGCCGGCCAGCCGGTCGGCCACCTGGAGATGCAGCCGTCGGCGCTCCCGCTTCGGGAGGCTCTCGTAGGCCACGTCCCGGACCATCCCGTGGCGGAACCGCCAGACGCCCGGCCGCTCGGCGTCGCGCACGAGCAGCTCCTCGTCCTCAAGCACCGCCAGGATCCGCTCGTTCGGGTCGGCGATCAGCGCGAGCTCGGTCAGGTCGAACCTCGAGCGGGCGAAGACCGACGCCTTGCGGATCAGCTCGCGGGCGTCGGGGGGCAGGTGATCGATCCTCGCGGCGATCACCGCCTGGACGGTGGGCGGCAGCAACGGCTCGGGCAGGGGCCCCACGTCGGAGGGCATCTCGGCGCCCACGTGGAGGAGCATCCCCGTCGTCTCCACGATGAAGAAGGGGTTGCCGCCGGCGTGTCGAGCGATCCGCTCGGCCGTCCCGGCGTCGAGGCCTTCGCTCGCCTCCAGGGCGAGCTGGGTGGCGTCCTCGATCGACATCGACCCGAGCTCGAGGTTCAAGGAGTCGCCGAGGCCGCCGCCCCAGCCCGGACGCTCGTCCAGCAGGCCGTACCGGGCCGCGCAGACCACGAACAGGGGGACCCCACGAGCCTCCCGGACGGTCTCCTCCACCAGGTCCAGCAGCTGCGGCTCGGCCTGGTGCAGGTCCTCGAACACCAGGACGAGCGGGTCGCCGCCCGAGATGCCCTCGAGGAACGCGAGGAACCCCGACCGGACCTCGGCCACGCGCGACCGGCGCTCCTCCCGCGGCCCGTCCCCCAGGCCCAGGGCGTGGCCCAGCCTGGCGACGATCTCCTCGGAGCGGTCCGCCGAGCAGCAGGACAGGACCACCTCCTCCAGGCGGAGCCGGAGCTCCTCCTTCGGTACGTCCGGGGGGCTGCCGAGCTCCTGCAACAGCATCTGGCCGATCGGCGCGAACGTGACGTCCTCCTCGAACGGGTTGGCCCGCCCGGTGAGCACCTTCGTCCCCTCGCGGAGGCCCGCCACGAACTCGTCGACCACCCGGCTCTTGCCGACCCCCGGCTCGCCGAACAGCGTCACCATGTGACCTCGCCTGGACTCGACGGCCCGGTCGAACGCGTCGCGCAGCAGCTTCAGCTCCCGCCGCCGGTCGACGAACGGGATCGTCCGCCGCGACGAGCGCGGGGCCAGGACCAGGACCGGCCAGCCGGGGAGCGTGTCCTCGAACCCCTTGGCCCGGATCCGGCGCTCCGGCCCGAACTCCACGCGGTCCTGCGCGAGCAGCCGGGTGGTCTCCCCCACGACGACCGTCCCCGGCTCGGCGCCCTGCTGCAGGCGGGCCGCCGCGTTCACCGCCGCGCCGAACAGGAGCCCCTGCTCCGCTCCCTCCGAGCCGATCGCCACGGCCCCCGTGTTGACGCCGACCCGGCAACGGAGCGGCTCCGGCAGGCCGAGCGAGCGTCCCAGGCGCTCGACCCGCTCGACCACGGCGAGCCCCGCCCGGATCGCCCGGATCGCGTCGTCGTCGTGCGCCTGCGGCAGCCCGAACACGCCGACGACGGCGTCGCCGGCGAAGTTGTAGGCCCGGCCGCGGAGCGACTCGAGCTCCTCGGTCACGGCCTGGTAGTAGCCGGCGATCACCTCGCGGTAGGCCTCCGGATCGATCCGCGCGGAGAGCTGGGTCGAGCCGACCAGGTCCGTGAACACGACCGTCACGACCTTGCGCTCCTCGGGGGGTGGGGCGGTGGTGGGGAAGCCGCAGCTGGGGCAGAACCGCGCGCTCGCGGGCAGGGGCTCGCCGCAGCGCTCGCACCTGGCCTGGCTCACCGGCCAAGCATACGTGGGGGGCGACCGGCCCCTCGCGCCCGCGACCGGGGAGGGCCCGGCTAGCCCCCGGCCTCCCCCTCGACCTCCACCGGCCGGAATCCCTCGAGGTCCAGGATCGACCCGGTCCGCTGCTCGGGCGGGCGGACCACCGCCTCCACGCGCACGCCGATCTCGAGCGGTTCGTCCCCCAGGTCGAGGATCCGGTGGACCAGGAGCGCGTCGGCGCCGTCCAGCCGGACCAGCCCGATCGTCTCCGGCAGCTCGAGCGGCCGGTCCTCGGCGTCCACGAACCCGATCGTGAACGACACCAGCTCGCCGCCCGGACCGACCTCGGTGTCGGCGGCGAGCTCGGCGAAGCACCGCTCGCAGAACAGCCGGGCCGGCACGTACGTGTAGCCGCAGCTCCCGCAGCGCGAGCCGAGGAGCACCCCGCGGTCACGGAGCGCGGTGAAGAAGGCCTCGCCGGCCACGCCCGGCGTATACCGGTGCCCGACCGGGAGGTCGCCCTGGACGCGCCGGATGCGCTCGGGCCGGGCGATCTTCTCGCGCATCAGCCTGCCCGCCGGGGCCGGAAGTACGCGATGTCGAGGATCGAGCCGGCCCGCTCGGCCTCGGGCTTCCACACGGCCTCCACGGCCAGGCCCACCGCGAGCTCGTCCTCCTCGACCTCGCCGAGCTTGTGCAGGAACCCGCCGCTCGAGCCGTCGATCGCGATCACGGCCGGGATCTCCGGCACCTCGAGCCGCTGCATGTCCCACGACACGTGGCAGATCGAGTAGGTCTGCACCACCCCGGTGGGCTCGACCTCGGCCCACCCGTCGGTCTCCCGGAAGCAGCGCTCGCAGAACATCCGGGGCGGCACCAGCACCCGCCCGCACCCCTGACAGGTCCGTCCCACGATGCGTCCGGCCTTCAGCGCGTCCAGGAACCGCCCGATGGCGACGCCGGCGTCCCAGGCATATCGGGCGTCGAGCGCATCGTCCACCGCGCCGACGGCGGACCGGAACCCCGAGTCCGAGAGCGGATGGCCGCCCACCGTGTACGGCGGCGTCTGGATCACCGGCAGCGCGGCGGCGGGCGCCCGCTCCGGGAGGCGGGACCCCGCCGCCGCGCCCCCGGTCCCCATGACGACCACCGTTCCCACCTGCATGAGGTCGCCCCAGGCCTGGGCCACACCCCGCTCGGGCGTGCCGGGGACCTGGCGGGCACCGGCCTCGCCGCGGAGCTGCCAGAAGAGCTCGGCCACCTTCATCAGGCCGGCGGCGGCGATCGGGTTGCCCACGCCGAGGAGGCCGCCGCTGGGGCAGCTCGGGAGGTCGCCGTCGCGGTTCAGGACGCCGTCGCGGGCGGCCTCCGGGGCCTTGCCGCGATCGAACAGCAGCAGGCCCTCGAGGTGGTGGAGCTCCTTGTAGTCGAACGGGTCGTACGGCTCCACGATGTGGATCTGCTTGCGCGGCTCGGTGACGCCGGCCATGTCGTAGGCCATGCGGGCGGCGTTGGCCACGTACTCGGGGAAGACCAGGTCGCGGTTGGTCCAGTAGGCCGTGTCGAGGTTCCACCCGACGCCCTCGATCCAGACCGGCCGGTCGGTGATCCTGGCGGCGGCCTCCTCGGACGCCATGATCAGCGCCACCGCGCCGTCCGAGATCGGCGAGACGTCGAGCCGCTGCACCGGCCAGGCCAGCGTCTCGGAGGCCAGCACGTCCTCGACCGTGATGTCGGGGTCGCCCAGGAGCGCCGCGGGGTGGTCGGCCGCGTTCCGCTTGTTCTTCACGGCCACCGTCGCGATGTCGCGCTTGTCGAGGCCGTGCACCGACAGGTAGCGGTTCATCTCGAGCGCGAAGATCCAGAGCAGGTTGGGGCCGAGGGGTCGCTCGAGCACGTTGTCGAAGATCGTGAGGAACGCGCCCTGCGGGTGCGGCTGGGTCGACGACATCTTCTCCTCGGCCACCACGAGCGCGACGTCGAACAGCCCGCTGGCGACCGAGTACCACCCCTGGATCGCCGTGAACACGCCGCTCCCCCCGCCGACGTACGTGCGGATGAACGGCTTGCCGAACGCGCCGGCGCCGTCCGACAGGTACTCGCCCTTGCGGTGCACCCCGTCGAACGCGTCCGGGGCGGAGGTCAGGCACACGCCATCGACGCCGTCGAGCGTCAACTCGCACGAGTCCAGGGCCGCGCGCGCGGCCTCCCAGGCGAGCTCCTTGCCGGTCTCCTGGGCGCGCCGCATGAAACGCGTCATGCCGGCGCCGACGACCGCCACCCGGCGGGCCATCAGCCGGTCCCTCCGGCGTACTCGATCAGCTGGAGCCCGTTGCCGAAGGGGTCGCGGAACAGCGCGTAGCTCGCGTACCCGTCGACCTCCCCGGTCTGGTCGAACGCGACCCCGCGGGCCTCGAGCGCGGCCCGGGCCACCACCAGGTCGTCCACCCGGAACACGACCGTGCCGCCCGGCGCCGACTCCGGCCGCCCGCCGTGCAGGGCCAGGCGGACGCCCCCGGCCTCGAGCTCGGCCCACTCGTCCCCGTCGCGGCGCACGAGCGGCAGCCCGAGCACGTCGGTGTAGAACGCGACCGCGCGATCCATGTCGGCCACCCAGAACCACACGTGGTCGAGCGCCCGCAGGCTCACCCGCCGGCCCCCTCGTCGTTGGCGAGCACCACCACCGCCGCCGAGGTCGATGGCACCCCCGGCCACGACTGCGCCACGGCCGTGTAGACGTCGTCGACCTGACGCTCCCCGGCCTCGCCGCGGAGCTGCTCGACGCACTCCTGCAGCCGGGCCAGGCCGTTGGCCTCGAACAGGTTGCCCTGGCCGATCGCTCCCCCCGACACGTTGACCGGCACCTCGCCGTCGGGCTCGAGCCCGCCCTCGTGCAGGAGCGTGGGGAGCTCCTCGGCCGCGGCCAGGCCCAGCGCCTCGAGGTGCTGGAGCTCCTTGTACGCGTAGGTGTCGTCGACCTCGGCCAGGTCGACCTCCTCGCCGGGATCCTGGACACCGGCCATCGCGTAGGCGCGCTCCGCGGCTCGACGGACCGTGTCGGCCTCCCCCCAGGTCCGGCTCTCCAGCGTCGGGCTGCCCGAGCACCACCCCACCCCCAGGACCCACACCGGCCCCTCGGTCAGCTCCCGGGCGAGCTCCTCGGCGGCGAGCACCGCCACGACGCACCCGTCCGCCGGCGCGGCGATCTCGAGCCGGCGCAGCGGCCAGGACGCGGGGGCGGAGTCGTCGACGTCCTCGGTCTCGAGGTCGGCCGGGTACGCCGCCCGCGGGTTGTCCAGGGCGTTGCGGTGGTTCTTCGCGGCGACGATCGCGCAGTGCTCCTCGGAGAGGCCGGTCCGCTCCAGGAACGCGTTCATGTCCAGGCCGGCCACGGAGATGACCGACGGGAGCACCGGACGGTTGAGCACCGGGTCCAGCGCGAACCGCTCGATGGCGCCGAGGGTGAGGACGTCCGAGGCCTTGCTGTGCGCCTCGACCGCGACGACCCTGGCCACGCCCGAGCGGATCAGCATCACGCCGGTGGCGATCCCGAACAGCCCGTCCCCGGCCACCGTCTGCACCGGGCGGTGCACCGCCCCCAGCTGGTCCGGGACGTACTCGTCGAAGATGCTGGTGCCCTCCAGGTAATCCTCGGAGCAGCAGACGAACGAGTCGACGTCGTTGCGGGGGTCGACCCCGGCATCGTCGTAGGCGCGCTGCGCCGCTTCGAACATCAGCTCCTTGTAGGACAGCCCCGCCGTGACGGGGGCGAACCCGGAGTGGCCGATGCCGACCACGGCGACGCGCGGCTCCATGGCCCGGTTGTATCACCGAACGCGTGGCCGCGGCGAGCGAGCGGACGCGGCCGCGGGGCTAGCGGTCCGGCCCGGACGAGGTGCCCAGGATCTTCCGCTTCTGCGCCTCGAACTCCTCGGCCGTGAGGATCCCGCGGTCGCGGAGCGAGGCGAGCCGCTCCAGCTCGCCCGTGGTCGACGGTGCCGGGGGCCCCGGCCCGCCGCCGCGCATCATCCGCTGCTGGTTGAGCTCGCCCTGGTGGTAGATCGTCCTCTGGACCTCCTCGGGGTGACGGATGTCCGAGAAGGCGTTGGTGCCGCGCTCCCCGGCGGACTCGATGATCAGGTCGCCGGCGCCGATGACCCGCTCGAACACGCCCTGGTGGAACCGCACGTCGTTGATGGCCTCGAGCGGGATCTCCATCGACGACTTGGCGATCCATCCCTGTCGGTGGATCACCCGATCGCTGGTCACGACGAAGTGCGAGGTCGCCCATGCGATGAAGGCCCGGACCGGGTACCAGAGCATGATCAGGACGGCGACGGCCAGACCGCCCCACACGACCGTCGAGCGGGCGGCTCCCGGGTCCGGCGCGTAGACCAGCGCCAGGACGTAGCCGACCACCACCAGGACCGTGACGACCACGGGCCCGACCAGCGCGATCCAGTGGGGTCGCAGGTCGAGCACCAGCTCCTCCCCCTCGACCAGCAGTCTCCGCGGGAACGCCACGGTCCGGACGCTACCGCGCCACCCGCCCCCGGGCAATCACCCCCACGGTGCGCGCGGCGTGCCCGAGGGCAGCCGCCCGGCGATCACCCCTCGCGCAGGTGCTCGACCTGCCCCGAGCGGATCGGCTCCAGCCGGGTCGCCGTCCGGACCAGGAGCGCGCCGGTCGGGTCGACGTCGACCGCCTCCCCCTCGATCACGGTGCCGTCCAGGGCGGTGGCCCGGACCCGTCGGCCGAGGGTGCTGCAGACGGGACGGTACGCCGCGACGACGCGGGTCCCGAACCCTGCCTCGGCCGGCGCGTAGCCCTCGGCGAACCGCTCGAGGAACCGGCCCAGCAACCCCTCCGGCTCGACGGCCCCCAGCGCCCCGGCCCCCGGGACGTCGGGCGCGGCCGAGAGGTTCACCCCCACGCCGAGGAGGACGAGCGCGATGCGGCCCCCTTCGAGCTCGGACTCCGCGAGGATCCCCCCGACCTTCTCCTCCCCCCTCAGGAGGTCGTTCGGCCACTTGCAGCCGACCTCCGCGCCGGCCACCTCCCGGCACGCCACGGCCATGGCCAGGCCGGCCAGCAGGCCGATGG
>JBHGAT010000084.1:0-11092 GCA_041946645.1 Candidatus Velamenicoccus archaeovorus
TCGATGAACGCCGCGCCGGTCGACACGGCGTAGGAGAACCCGGCGCACGCGGCGTTCAGGTCGAACGCGGGACAGGCGATGCCGAGCTTGCGCTGCACCCAGACGGACGCCGCCGGGATCGGCGTGTCGGGGGTCAGCGTCGCGCAGATCAGCAGGTCGACCTGCTCCGGCTCGATCGACGCCGCGTCGAGCGCTCGCCGCGTGGCCTGGAGGGCGAGATCGGAGGTTGCTTGCCCGTCGGCGGCGAACCGGCGCTCGCGGATCCCGGTGCGCTCGCGGATCCACTCGTCGCTGGTCTCGACGAAGTCCTCGAACCAGGCGTTGGGCACGACGCGATCGGGGAGCGCCGAGCCCACGCCGGCGACCGTCGCGTGGCGCCGCGACGTCACCGTTCCCCCCACGGCCCGCGCATGACGGCGAGGATAGCGTCCGAGCGGCGCCGATGCCCGGCGGTCACGACCGCACCTCCTCACCCGCGGCCACGCTCAGCTCGAGCGCTTCCACGTCGGCGGGCGAGCCCACGGCCACGGCACGCACGCCGCCCAGGGCCCGCCTGGCCAGCCTGGTGAGCACCTCCCCGGGACCGGCCTCGACGAACGTCGCGAACCCCGCCTCGGCCAGCACGCGGGTCGAGCGGTCCCACCGGACCGGCGAGACCACGTGCCGGGCCAGCAGCTCGCGGATCGTCTGGGGATCGCGCTCGATCGTCGCCGTGACGTTGGCCACCACCGGGAACGCGGGCTCTCGGATCTCCGTGGCGGCCAGGACCTCGCGGATCGCGTCCACGGCCGGCTGCATGAGGGGAGAGTGGAAGGCGCCGGCGACGTTCAGCCGGATCGCTCGGGCCCGGCGGCGCCGAGCCTCTTCCTCGGCCCGCTCGATCGCGTCCACCGAGCCGGACAGGACGTGCTGGTTCGGCGCGTTCTCGTTGGCCACGGCCAGCACGCCGTCGCCGCGCGCGGCGATGCACAGCTCCTCGGCCTCCTCCGTGGACGGCCCGATCAGCGCCGTCATCGCGCCGGGGCGTCGATCGGCGGCCTCCTGCATCGCGCGCCCTCGGACCCGGACCACCTCGAGCGCATCGCGCAGGTCCATCGCCCCGGCCGCGGCCAGCGCGGCCAGCTCGCCCAGGGAGTGCCCGGCCGCGGCGCCGGCGGCGATCCCGCGGGCCTGGAGCACCCGGAACGCGGCCACGTCGCAGGCCAGCAGGGCCGGCTGGACGAACCCGGTGGTGGCCAGCAGGGCCTCGTCGCGGCAGCCGGCCGCCACGTCGCGCCCGAGCACGTCCGCGGCGATCTCCAGGACCGTGGCCCCCGCCTCGTGCTCGAGCCACGGATCGGCCATCCCCGGCACCTGCGACCCCTGGCCGGGGAACAGCACCGCCACCCCGGCGGGATCCGTCGCCGCAGCGTCCCTCGTCGGAGCGGTCCCGTCCATCGCTCGTTGGACCCTACTGCCTCTCGCCGGTTGCGGTCACGTGCGACCCCGCGCGCGCCGCGTCGCCCGTGGGGCGTCCTCCAGGTTGCCAGGCCGGGTTCGGTCCTGTAGAACTGGCGGCGAACCTATGGCCGAGAGGGTTCAACGAGATCTTCCCGCATCCCAGCGCCCGCGCAACGCGGGCGCGGAGGGAGTGTTCGGTTTCCTGGGCCAGGACATGGCCGTCGATCTGGGAACCGCGAACACGCTCGTCTACGTGCGGCGCAGCGGCATCGTCCTGAACGAGCCCTCGGTGGTGGCCATCAACACGCTCACCGGTGCGATCCTCGCGGTGGGCAACGAAGCCAAGCGCATGATCGGCCGGACCCCCTCGCACATCCAGGCGGTGCGGCCGCTGAAGGACGGTGTGATCGCCGACTTCGACGTGACCGAGAAGATGCTCCGCTACTTCATCCAGCGGGTGCACAAGCGTCGCCTCCTGGCCAAGCCCCGCGTGGTGGTGTGCGTGCCGTCGGGATGCACCGGCGTCGAGCAGCGCGCGGTGGAAGAGGCCACGATCGCCGCCGGCGCTCGCCGCGCGTACATCATCGAGGAGCCCATGGCCGCCGCGATCGGCGCGGGGCTGCCCATCCACGAGCCCACCGGCAACATGATCGTCGACATCGGCGGCGGCACCACCGAGGTCGCCGTGATCTCGCTCGGCGGCATCGTGACGTCGACCAGCCTGCGCATCGGGGGCGACGAGCTCGACGAGGCGATCATCAACTTCGTGAAGAAGGAGTACTCGTTGCTGCTCGGGGAGCGGACGGCCGAGGCGATCAAGCTGGCGATCGCGTCGGTGTACCCGATGCAGGAGGAGCTGATCGCCGAGATCCCCGGCCGCGACCTCGTGACCGGGCTCCCCAAGACGATCCAGATCACCGACAGCGAGATCCGGCAGGCCATCGAGGAGCCGGTGACGGCGGTCATCGACTCGATCAAGGCGACGCTCGACCGCACGCCGCCCGAGCTCGCGGGCGACATCATGCACAAGGGGATCGTCCTCACCGGCGGCGGTGCGCTGCTGCGGGGGCTCGACAAGCGCCTGGGACACGAGACGGGCATGCCGGTGCACATCGCGGAGAACCCCCTCTCCTCCGTGGCCATCGGCTCCGGGCGGTGCCTGGAGGAGTTCGAGGTCCTCCAGCGGGTGCTGGTGAGCCCGTCCCGAAGGTAGCGCCGTGGCCCTCCCCACCCGTGCCCGGAGCACCCGGGTCCTGGTCGTGGCGCTCGTGTCCCTGTGCCTGGTCACGATCACGCTCGACTACCGGGAGGGCATCAACGGTCCGCTGGCCTCGGTCGGGCGGGGCGCCCTCGCGGTGATCAGCCCGCTCCAGGAGGCGGTCTCCAAGGTCACGCACCCGGTCGGCGACTTCTTCTCCACCCTGGTCCGTCTGCCCCAGATCCGAGCCGAGCGCGATCGGCTCCGCGAGCTGGTGGCCGACCTGCAGTCGCAGATCGGGACCCAGGTGGCCGACGAGCAGCGCCTGCACGAGCTCGAGGACCTGCTCGGCGTGCAGCAGAGCCTCGGGCCCAACGTGCGGACCATCGGCGCCCAGGTGATCGCCAACGGCGTGTCGAACTTCGAATGGACGATCACGATCGACGAGGGCTCGAACGCCGGCGTGCACGAGGACATGGCGGTCGTGGCCGCCGGCAAGCGGCTGGTCGGCCACGTCGTCCGCGTGGCCCCCGACTCCGCCGACGTGCAGCTGATCGTGGACCCGGACTCGGCGGTCGCCGGACGGCTGGAGACCTCGGGCAAGACCGGCCTGATCGTCGGCCAGGGCGATCAGGACATGCGGATGGGCCTGGTCGAGACGACCACCGAGGTCCAGGCGGGGGAGCAGGTCGTCACGGCCGGCTACCGGATCCCCGGGGTCGCCCAGAGCCTCTATCCGCCGGGCGTGCTGATCGGCTCGGTGTCGCGCGTGCTGCCGGACGAGGGGGCGCTCGAGAAGTTCATCACGGTCAGCCCGGCCGTGGACTTCTCGAGCCTCGACATCGTGCTGGTGGTCCTTTCCGATGGGGCCGGGTAGCCTGACGGACCGTGCGCCGCACGCTGTCCCTGATCGCCGTCATCCTCACCGCGCTGCTCCTCCAGACCACGGTCTTCGCCGACATCCGGCTGCTCGGCGCCCGGCCCGAGCTGATGTACCTGATCACGATCGTGTTCGCGATGCTCGAGGGGCCGTCCTCCGGCGCGATCGTGGGGTTCGTCGGGGGCATGTCCCAGGACTTCCTGCTGAACCAGCCCAAGGGCATCACCGCGCTCACGCTCACGTTGCTCGGGTACGCGGTGGGCTCCCTGCGCCAGTACATCGTGAGCCCCTCGCCGCTGCTGCCGGTGTTCCTGGTGGCAGGCGGCACCTTCGCCGGCGTCTCCTTCTACGGGATCGTCTCGTTCCTGCTGGGCCAGCTCGACACCACGTGGCTGTACCTGCTCCGGGTCTCCGCGCTGTCGGGTGTCTACAACGCGATCCTCACCCCCCTCTTCCTGCCGGTGCTCCGCCGGGTAGCGCAGGGCTCCCGGCCGCGACGGGTCGTGCGGTGGTGAGGACGCGGTGACCGAGGGTCGGATCGGGGTCCGGCTGAAGGTCTTGGCCCTCCTGGTGGCGTTCATGTTCGCGGCGCTCACCACGCGGCTGTGGTTCCTCCAGGTGCTCGCGTACGAGCAGAACCGCGCCTCGGCCAACTCGAACGCCGTGCGCACGGTCGAGGTGCCGGCGCCCCGGGGGAGGATCCTGGACGCTCACGGGACCGTGCTGGTGGACAACCGCATGAGCCTCGTGGTCACGGTCAACCGTCAGGAAGCCGGGGACCAGCTCGAGCAGGAGCTGTTCGATCTGTCGAAGCTGATCGGCGTACGCCCGTCGGCGCTCGCCGAGCGCGTGGACAGCGACCTGTACTACGTCTACCAGCCCGTGCCGGTGGCCGTCGGCGTGACCAAGAAGGTCGCGTTCTACGTCGAGGAGCACCAGGACCGCTTCCCCGGCGTCGAGGTCGTGGAGGAGCCTGTGCGCACGTACCCCGAGGGCGTGCTGGCGGCACACGTCCTCGGATACCTCGGACAGATCTCGAAGGAGAAGCTGAAGGATCCCTCCTTCTCCGGGTACGAGCCCGGGGACCTGGTGGGGGTGAGCGGTGTCGAGGCCGAGTACGAGCACGACCTGCGGGGGACCAAGGGCGTCCTGAAGTACCGCGTGAACTCGGCGGGGCAGAACCTGGGTCTGATCGGACGGCTCGCCCCGGAGCCGGGCGACGACCTCGTGCTGACGATCGAGGCCCGGGCCCAGCGGCTCGCGGAGGAGAGCCTGCACCTCGGCCTGGAGTACGCGCGCGGGATCCTCGATGCGAGCTCCGGTCGGTACCTCGCCGCCAACGCCGGCGCCGTGATCGTGATGGACCCCACCACCGGGGCGATCCTGGCGATGGCCTCGGAGCCGACGTTCGACCCCGCGCTGTTCACGCGCAGCATGTCGCCGAGCGAGTTCGACCGGCGGTTCGGCGCTGCCACGGGCTATCCGCTCCTGAACCGGGCGATGCAGGGCCAGTACCCGCCGGGATCGACGTTCAAGCCCTTCGTCCTGCTGTCGGCCCTGCACCGCGGCCTGGTCTCGACCTCGCAGGGCTACGACTGCCCGGCCTCGTGGTCGGTGCCGGAGGACCCGCAGCACCGCGTGTTCAACAACTGGACTAGCGCGAACCTCGGCTTCATGAGCCTCGCGCAGGCCCTGTGGGACTCGTGCGACACCGTCTTCTACCCGATCGGGTACGAGTACTGGCGGATCTACTACCCACCCACCGACCCGCCCAAGGAGCCGCTCCAGCACGACCTGCGGGCCGACGGCTTCGGCCAGGTCACGCGGGTGGACCTGCCGTTCGAGGGCCCCTACGAGGGCCGAGTGCCGGACGCGGAGTGGAAAGCCAGCGTCCACGCGGACAACCCGAAGGCCTTCCCCGACGGCGACTGGTTCCCGGGCGACTTCGTGAACATGTCGATCGGGCAGGGCGACACCCTGGTCACGCCGCTGCAGCTGGCGCAGGCGTACTCGGGGATCATGAACGACGGCGCGATGTGCGTGCCCCATGTGGGCCTGCGGATCCAGACGCCCGGCGGGCGCGTCGAACGCACGATCAAGCCCCGCTGCAAGCGCCGCCTGCCGTACACGCAGGAGCAGCTCGCCTACGTCCGGTCGGCGCTGGCGCAGGTGCCCATCCAGGGGACGGCGGCCGCCGCGTTCGCGGGGTTCCCGTTCTCGCAGGTGTGGGTGGCGGGCAAGACCGGGACCGCCCAGGTCTTCGGCAAGCAGGACTACTCGTGGTTCGCCGCGATGACCCGGGGCCAGGGCCGCGACTACGTCGTGGTGGCGGTGGTCGAGCAGGGCGGGCACGGCTCCACCACCGCCGCGCCGATCGTGCGGCGGGTGATCGAGGGGCTGTACGGGCTTCCCGAGACGCAGTTCACCACCGTGGGAGGGACCGACTGATGGATCTCGTCGCCGGTCGGAGCCTGCCCACCGAGCGCCGCCCGCTCCGGCACCTGGACCCGGTCCTGCTGATCGTGACGTTGGCGCTGGCGGTCATCGGGGTGGCGATGATCTACTCGGCGGGCCGAGCCTCGCTCACGGCCCAGCACCTGGACCCCAACGTCTTCGTCCGCAAGCAGACGGTCTTCCTGGTGGGCGGGCTCGTCCTGCTGGCCCTGGCCGCCAGCTTCGACTACCGGTTCCTCAAGGTGTACGCAGGGCTCGTCTACGTCGCCTCGCTGGTGCTGCTGATCCTCGTGCGCACGCCGCTCGGCGCCAACATCCGGGGCTCGCAGCGGTGGTTCCAGGTGCTCGGCTTCCAGTTCGCGCCCTCCGAGCTGGCCAAGCTCGCGCTGATCGCGATGCTCGCCGCGTTCCTGTCGGAGCTCCGCACCACGGACCTCTCGCTGCAGGAGGTCTACCGGGTGACGGCGATCGCCGCGGTGCCCGGCCTGCTGGTGTTCCTGCAGCCCGACCTGGGGACGTCGATCGTCCTGGCGGCGATCCTGGTGGGCGTGCTGGTGGTGGCCGGGGCCCGAGCGCGGCACCTGGCCATCCTGGCGTTGACCGCGCTGGTCCTGATGTTCGGCGCGTTCCAGCTGGGGGTGGTCAAGGACTACCAGGTGGCCCGGCTCCAGTCATGGCTCGACCCCTCCAACGACCCCCAGCGCAGCGACTACAACAAGCAGCAGGCCGAGATCGCGATCGGCTCCGGCGGCATGTTCGGGCGGGGGTACCTGAACGGCACGCAGACCAACCTGGACTTCGTCCCGGAGCAGCACACCGATTTCATCTTCACGGTGGTGGGCGAGGAGTTCGGGTTCGCCGGCGCGATGTCCGTGCTGCTGCTGTTCGCGGTCCTGATCTGGCGCGCCTACCGGATCGCCGTGATGGCCAAGGATCCGTTCGGCTCCTACGTCGCGGCGGGGATCGCGGCGATGTTCGCGATCCAGATGTTCGTGAACGTGGGGATGACCCTCGGCATCATGCCGATCACGGGGATCCCGTTGCCGTTCGTCTCGTACGGCGGGAGCTCGCTGCTCACCAACTGCGTGGCCGTGGGCCTCCTGCTGAACGTCCACATGCGCCGCTTCACGTAGGCGGCTCGACCGGCTGGTCCGGGGGCGAGAAGCGGAGCGCGTTGTCCAGCAGCTCGACCAGCACGCGCCGGGCCACCACCGGGTTCAGCTTGGCCACGGGCGACCCGAGGGCGGCGACCACCCGCGTCCGGGGCTCGTCGTGGGCCACCTCCAGCGCGAGCTCGGCCACGTCGACCAGCTCGGTCATCCCCGAGTCCATCGCGAACTCGAACCGCTCGACCAGCCGAGCCAGCTCTTGCGTCCGCTGCACGATGCGATCGAGGAGCTCTTGCTGCTGCTCCGGCGTGCCGGCGCCCTTGCCCAAGGTCTGGGCCATGCCCAGGATCACCGTGACCGGTGTCCGGAGCTCGTGCGAGAGCCGGGCCACCAGCTCCTGCCGGCGCGCGGAGCGCTCGACCAGGGCGAGGTGCGCCTGCTCGAGCTCCTTCGAACGCCGGCGCTCGCGTTCGAGCGCCTCGGTCAGGTCCTCGATCACGCGGGGCGTGACCATGGGGGAGAGCACGCCGCCCCCGGCCGCCGCCTGGCCCACGGCGTCGAGGATGTCGTCCCCGTCGGAGTCCTTCAGGACGTAGCCCGAGGCGCCCGCCACGAGCATCCCGCGCACGATGTCCTGGTCCTCGTGTCCGGACAGCGCCACCACGCCCACGGCGGGGAACCGCTCCTTCAGCAGGCGGGTGGTCTGGATGCCGTCGATCCCCGGCATGCGCACGTCCATCAGGACCACGTCCGGGCGGAGCTCGCCGACCATCCCCAGGGCCCGCTCGCCAGAGTCGGCCTCGCCGACCACCTCGAGGTCGCCCGACTCGAGCAGCATCAGGAGGGACTCGCGGAACCCGGCGTTGTCGTCGACGACCATCACGCGCACCCGGGACGGCGATCCCGCCGGGCTCGGTGGGGACGGCCGACGCTCCAGGATGCCGGGCTCCATGCCTGGAGTGTCGGGGGCCAGGGGTCGGACGTGTATCGGGCGGAAGCCGGGTTGCCGCGGGCTCCCGGGGCCATCCCCGGCTAGTCCGTTCGGTCTAGCCCCGGCCCCTTCGAGCCCGCGGCCGGACCCACCTCCCCCGTATCCGGGCGGTCCCTTGCTATGCTGGCTGCAAGCTTGCTCGTCGGGCCCGGGGCCGGGCGCCCCGGAGGCCGGGCGAGACCCGAGTGGCGCGGTTCGGCCACGCCGGCCCCGAGCGACGTGCTCGGATGGCCGCGGCCGGGTTCGGCGCCGAGAACAGGAACGTCCTTCGTGCTGATCGCAAGCGCGTCGAGCGCCGGAACGGCCGTTGCCGCCGGCCCCGCACCCGCCATCCACGAGGAGCTCCGGCAAAGTTCTCCGCCGTTCCTCCCGCGCTCCCGGACGATGTGGGAGGAGTGGAGCGCATGACGCAGGACACGGAACCGGTCGACGTCGCGGTGGGGGGCGAGGAAGCTCCCGAAGGGACGGCCACCCCTCGCCGCCGACGCCGCCGGGGGAGCCGGGGTCGCGGGCGATCGTCGTCCCGGGCCTCGGTCCAGACCGCGGGCGGTGGGCCGAGCGACGGAGGATCCGCGGAGACGGACCGGGCCGGCACCGCCGAGGCCGGCAGCCCGGCGCAGGGCACCGAGATGAGCGAGGAGCCTGCGGTCGCATCATCGCCCGCCGACGGAGGCGTGGCAGCCACGCCGAAGCCACGGCGACGGCAACGGGGTGGTCGGGGACGTGGCGGCAAGCAGCCCGCCCGGGGTCCCGGCGAGGAGGGGACGTCCGTGGGCCAGGCGCCGGGATCGGAGGCGCCCGCCGCCGAGTCGCCGGCCGCGTCCGAGACGGCCGAGGCCGCGACGGCCGAGCCTCCCGTGGAGGGTCGACCCGCATCCGGTCGCGCTCGGCGATCCCGGGGCCGAGGCTCGCCCGGGGCGAAGGGCGCCGCGGCCGGTGTCGAGACCTCCGGAGGGCCGGCCGAGGCCGAGCCCGAAGCCGAGCCCGAAGCGCCGCAGGAAGCTGCCGAGGGGACGGAAGGAGCGGCGGGAACCGGCACGCGGAGGCGCCGCCGCTCGAGGGGTGGGCGGTCCCGGAGGCGCTCGGGTGCCGAGGGCGCCGCCGAGCCCGCCGGTGAGCCGGAGGCGGCCGGTACCGCCGCCGAAGAGGCTCCGGCCGAGGGTGAGACGTCGACGAAGACCCGCCGAGGCTCGCGCCGCCGCAAGGCCGCGGAGCCGGGGGAGCCGCAGGGTCGGAAGGCAGCCGCCGAACCGGAGGAGGTCGCGGAGCCCGCGCCGAGCACCCGCCGCCGAGGTCGGAGCAGGACCGCCGCGGAGCCGACCGCTGGTCCCACCCGCCTCCGGAGGGCCCGGCAGACCTCGGGGCGCCGCCGCCGGGCGGAGATCCTGCCCGTCGTGCCGCGCGTCACCGACAAGCTGATGGCCATCACCGAGCATGGGGAGCGCGACCAGATCGCGATCCTCGAGGGCCGGGACCTGGTCCAGCACTACGTCACGCGGGCGGGCGCGCGCTCCATGGTGGGCAACGTGTACCTCGGTCGGGTCCAGAACGTCCTGCCGGGGATGGAGGCCGCGTTCGTCGACGTCGGCCGCGGTCGCAACGCGGTCCTGTACGCGGGCGAGGTCAACTACTCGCCGGAGGACCTCGAGGGCGGCTCGCCTCCCCGCATCGAGCAGGTGCTGAGGAGCGGCCAGTCGGTGCTCGTCCAGGTGACCAAGGATCCGATCGGTGGCAAGGGTGCCCGCCTCACCGCGCAGATCAGCATGCCCGGCCGGTACCTGGTCCTCGTCCCCGACTCGGGCATCACCGGCATCAGCCGGCGCCTGCCGGACGAGGAGCGTCGCCGCCTCAAGCAGATCCTCAAGCGGATCCGGCCGGAGGGGTTCGGCGTGATCGTCCGGACCGCCGCCGAGGGCGCCGAGGAGGAGGCCCTCGGGGCCGACGTGCAGCGCCTCACGGCCGAGTGGGCGGCCATCCAGAAGAAGGCCAAGCGGGCCAAGGCGCCCTCCCTGCTGTACGAGGAGCCGGAGCTGACGGTCCGCGCGGTCCGGGACCTGTTCACCGACGAGGAGTTCCGCGAGCTGGTCACCGACTCGGACCGGGTCCACGAGATCGTCACCGACTACCTGCGCCAGGTTGCGCCCGACCTGGTCGCCAAGGTGCGTCTGCACACCGGCAAGCTCCCGGTGTTCGAGGAGTTCCACATCGTGGAGCAGATCCACAAGGGCCTGGACCGCAAGGTGTGGCTGCCCTCGGGTGGCTACCTCGTGATCGATCGGACGGAAGCGCTCACCGTGATCGACGTGAACACCGGCAAGTCCGTGGGCAAGCACAACCTCGAGGAGACCGTGGTGAACACCAACCTCGAGGCGGCCCGCGAGGCGGCCCGGCAGCTCCGACTCCGGGACATCGGGGGCATGATCATCATCGACTTCATCGACATGCTGCTCGAGCAGAACAAGCGGAAGGTCGTCGACACCCTGCGAGAGGAGATGGCCAGGGACAAGACCCGGTCCCAGGTGTTCGACATCACGCCGCTCGGCCTGCTGGAGGTGACGCGCAAGCGCGTCTCTGGTGGACTCTTGGAGTCGTTCTCCGAGACATGCCCCACCTGTGAGGGACGGGGCGTGATCCTGACCTACGACGTGAAGTGAGGAGGAACGGATGTACGCGGTCATCAAGGCCGGGGGCAAGCAGCAGAAGGTGAAGCCCGGCGACGTCATCGAGGTCGAGTACATGCACGGCGTGGGTGACACCGTCACCTTCCACCCGCTCCTCGTGGTCGACGACGAGGGCAAGACCCACTTCGGCAAGGACGCGCAGCAGGCGGTGGTGACGGCCAAGCCGCTCGGCGAGCAGAAGGGCGACAAGGTCCGCGTCTTCAAGTACAAGAGCAAGACCGGCTACGCGCGCAAGACCGGGCACCGACAGCTGATGACGCTGCTCGAGATCGCCGACGTCAGCCTCGGCACCGCCAAGAAGCCGGCGGCGAGGAAGGCGGAGCCCAAGGCCGCCGCGAA
>JBHGAT010000085.1:0-7095 GCA_041946645.1 Candidatus Velamenicoccus archaeovorus
GGCCGCCATCATCCCAGCGCCTCCGCGAAGCTCTGCCCGGCCAGACCCTCCGGACGGACCCCCAGCAGCTCCGCCACCGTGGCCCCGAGATCCGCGAACGTCTCCCTGGTCCCCACGTCCACGGGCCCGCCCGGGAGCCCGGCGGCAAGGAGCGGCGTCCGCTCCCGGGAATGGTCAGTCGACGGGGTGGTGGGGTCGCACCCGTGGTCGCCGGTGAGGAGCATGATCCCGCCGTCGAGCGCCGAGACCAGGTCCGGGATCCGCCGGTCCAGGGCCTCCACGGCCCGGGCGTACCCCTCCGGGTCGTTGCGGTGCCCGTACTTGCTGTCGAAGTCGACGAGGTTCGCGAACACCAGGCTCCGGCCGGGCCGGCGGAGGTAGTCGATGGTCAGGTCGACCCCGTGGTCGTTGGAGTCCGAGTACCGGGCCTCGGTCAGCCCCTGCTCGGCGAAGATGTCCCGGATCTTGCCGACGCCGTAGACGGCGACGCCCTGCTCGACGCACCGGTCGAGCAGGGTGGGGCCGGGAGGGGGGACGGAGAAGTCCCGGCGCTCGGGCGTTCGGACGAAGCCGCCCGGCTCGCCCTCGAACGGGCGCGCGATCACCCGGCCCACGCCGTGCTCGCCGGTCAGGATCCGCCGGGCCACCCGGCACCACTCGTACAGCGTCGGGAGCGGCACGACCTCCTTGTGGCACGCGATCTGGAACACGGAGTCGCCGCTCGTGTACACGATGGGCTTGCCCGTCCGGAGGTGCTCTTCGCCGAGCTGTTCGATGATCACCGTACCGGACGCGGGCACGTTGCCGAGCACCCCGCGACCGATCCGCTCCTCGAACGGCCGGATCACCTCGGGCGGGAACCCGTCGGGGTACAACGGGAACGGGCGGTCCAGGATGATGCCGGCCATCTCCCAGTGCCCGGTGGTGGTGTCCTTGCCGGCGGAACGCTCGGTGAGCCGGCCGCGGGCCGAACCGCGTTCGGCACGCGGCTCGACGCCGCGCACGTCCGTCAGCAGGCCCAGGCCGAGAGCCCCCAGGTTGGGGGCGTGGAGGGCCCCGACCGCTGCGGCGGTGTTGCCGAGCGTGTCCGAGCCGGCGTCGCCGTAGGCGTCCGCGTCGGGCGCGTCCCCCACGCCGAACGAGTCGCACACCAGCAGCAGGACCCGGGGGACCCGCGGCGGGCTCATGCCGGCCTCACCGCGTGGCTCCCTTCTGCTTGCAGTCGATGCACAGGATGGCCCACGGGAGCGCCTCGAGCCGCTCGATCGAGATGGGCTGCCCGCAGCGCTCGCAGATCCCGTAGGTCCCGAGGTCCATCTTCGTGAGGGCCCGATCCACCAAGCGGTAGTTCGAGCGGAGCGCCTTCAGCACCGACAGGAGGCGGGCCCGCTCCGCCGTGCTATGGGCGCTGTCCGCGAACCCTCGCTCGATGTCGAACGCGGCGTCGTCCGACTCGGGGTCGCCGCCGTGCTCCTCGATCTCCTTCCGGAGATGGTGCCGCTGCTCCTCGAGCGATGCGCGGAGCTCCCGCAACGTCTCGTCGCCGATCACGCGGTATCCCTCCTCCCCCCGGTCGGTGGCCGGCGCGCCCGCGGGTGCGCCGTGAAGTAGACCTCGCGGAGGTGCTCCTCGGTCACCAGGGTATAGACCTGGGTGGTGGCCACGCTCGCGTGCCCCAGCAGCTCCTGCACGACCCGCACGTCGGCGCCGCCCTCCAACAGGTGGGTGGCGAAGGAGTGCCGGAGCATGTGGGGCGTCACCCGTCGGCGGATCCCGGCCCGGCGGGCGTGCTCCGCCACCAGCCGCCCGCAGGACTGCCGGGTGAGCCGGCCCCCGCGCCGGTTCAGGAACAGGGCGGCCCGCGACCTCGACGTGGCCAGCACCGGTCGAGCACGCGTCAGGTAGGCCCCCACGGCGTCCCGAGCGTACGACCCGAGCGGGACCTCGCGTTCCTTGCCGCCCTTGCCGAGCACCCGCACCGCGCCCATCTCGAGGTCCACGTCGTCCACGTCGAGTCCCGTGAGCTCGGAGACGCGGAGCCCGGCCCCGTACATCGTCTCCAGGACCGCCCGGTCCCGCAGACCGGCCGGGGAGCCCTCGGACGGGGCGTCGAGGAGCCGCTGGACCTCCGCCACCGGCAGGGGCCGTGGGAGCGAGCGCGGTGATCTCGGGCGGACCACCCCCGCGGAGGGATCGCTCGGGGCGAGACCCTCCCGGACCAGGAAGCGGTGGAACGAGCGGACGCTCGAGAGCGCCCGCACGACCGACGTGATGCGGTAGGGCTTCCCGTCGTCGTGGGTGGAGGAGGACAGGCGACCGACGAACGCCGCGACGTCGTCGGGCCCGGCCGCCGCCGCGTCGAGCACGCCCCGCTCGGCGAGCGAGCCACGGTACCGGGCCAGGTCCCGCCGGTACGCCTGGACCGTGTTGACCGAGAGGCCCCGCTCCACCGTCAGGTGATCCAGGAACCGCTCGATCTGCGACGCGACGGCGTCGACCATCGCGAGCTCCCCCTCGCGCGCCCGGTCAGGCCGTGCCGTGGACCAGCTCGGCGAGCTCGGTGCGCTCGAGCCCGTGGGCTTCGGCCACGCCGGCGTTGGTGACCTGTCCCTCCAACACGTTGACCCCGAGCGCCAGCGCTGGGTCGCGACGGACCGCCTCCTCCAGCCCGTGCGCGGCGATGGCCAGCGCGTACGGCAGCGTCACGTTGGTGAGCGCGTACGTCGATGTGTTGGGCACCGCACCCGGCATGTTGCCGACGCAGTAGTGGACCACGCCGTGCTCCACGTACGTCGGGTCCGAGTGCGTGGTCATCCGGGAGGTCTCGACGCAGCCCCCCTGGTCGATCGCGATGTCGACGACGACCGACCCGGGACGCATCGAGGCCACCATGTCCTCGGTGACGAGCTTCGGGGCCCGGGCGCCGGGGATCAGCACCGAGCCGATCACGACGTCGGCCTCCCGGACCCGCTGCTCCAGGGTGAGCTGGTCGGACATCAGCGTGGTGATGCGGCCCTTGTGGATCTGGTCGATGAACCGCAGCCTGTCCAGGTCCTTGTCGACCACGATCACCGCCGCCTCCATGCCGGCCGCGATCCACGCCGCGTTGGAGCCGGCCATCCCCGCCCCGAGCACCAGCACGTTGGCCGGCCGCACGCCCGAGACGCCCCCCATCAGGATGCCTCGGCCCCCGTGCTCCTTCTCCAGGAGGCGGGCCGCCACGTGGGGCGCCATCCGACCGGCGACCTCGCTCATCGGCGCCAGGAGGGGAAGTCGGCCCGTCGGCAGCTGGACCGTCTCGTAGGCCACGGCGGCGACCTTGCGGTCCAGGAGCGCCTCGGTGAGCTCCTTGCTCGCGGCCAGGTGCAGGTACGTGAACAGGACCTGGCCTCCGTGGAGATGGTGGTACTCGTCCGGCACCGGCTCCTTGACCTTGAGGATCAGGTCCGCCGTGGCCCACACCTCGTCCGCCGTGGCGACGATCTCGGCGCCGGCTCGCTCGTAGCGCTGCTGGGGGATGCTCGAGCCCGCTCCGGCGCCGTCCTGGACCAGCACGCGGTGCCCGGCCCGGGTGAGCTCGCGCGCGCCCTCCGGCGTGAGGGCCACGCGGAACTCGTTGTCCTTGACCTCCTTGGGGACCCCGACGATCACGGCGGTTCCTCCTGCCCGGCTGCGGCTCAAGCCTACCGGACCGGTCCGCCGGGGGCCGGACCGGACGGACCGGCCTGGGAGGGGCGGACGTCCCCGGCCCCGCCGCAGGGGGAGGGGGTCGCGGGACCGGCGGGCCGTCCCCGACGGGCCTCCGCCAGCAGGATGGCCAGGGCGGTCTTGGCGTCGCGGATCCGGCCGGCCCGGGCCGTCGCCACCGCCTGCTCGAAGGGCATGGCCACGACCTCGAGCACCTCCTCGTCGTGGTCGCCCTCGGGCTCCTCGGGGACCTCGGCCAGGAACGCCTGCACGTACTCGTCGGTCATCCCTGCGCTCGAGTACCAGCCCCCGAGGAACCCCATCGCTCCGGCCCGGTAGCCGGTCTCCTCGAGCAGCTCACGGGTGGCGCAGGCGATCGCGTCCTCGCCCTCCCGATCGAGCAGGCCGGCCGGCACCTCCAGCAGCGAGGTCCGCACCGGCGGTCGCCGGACCCGCACCAGCAGGACCCGTCCCGAGGGGGTGATCGCGACGACGCACACCGCCCCCTGGCCGGCCGGACCACGACGGCGCACGACCTCCCACGTGCCGGCGCCCCAGGTCTCGACGTCGACGCGCAGGTACCGCCCCTCGAAGGCCGGCCAGGAGGCGTCCGGCTCCACGGGCGGGCCGCTCAGCCGGGGATCACCACGGTCCGCTCCGACTCCTCGCGATGGCGGGTCCGGGCGGCGCCGATGAACTCCCGGAAGAGGGGGTGTGGCCGGGTGGGCCGGGACCGCAGCTCAGGGTGGAACTGCCCGGCCACGAAGAACGGGTGATCGGCCAGCTCGATGATCTCGACCAGGCGCTGGTCCTTCGACAGCCCCGAGAAGACCAGGCCGTGCTGGCGGAGCACCTGGTGATAGGCGGGGTTGACCTCGTACCGGTGGCGGTGCCGCTCCTCGACCACCGGCTCCCCGTAGGCGGCGGCGGCTCTGGTCCCCTCGACCAGGTAGCACGGCTGGGCCCCCAGCCGCATCGAGCCGCCCAGGTCCGTCACGTTCTTCTGCTCGGGCAGCAGGTCGATCACCGGGTGGGGGGTGGCCGGGTCGAACTCGGAGGAGTTGGCTCCCCCCAGCCCGCACACGTTGCGGGCGAACTCGATCACCGCGCACTGCAGCCCCAGGCACAGACCGAGGAACGGGATCCCGCGCTCGCGTGCGTACCGCACGGCCTCGAGCTTGCCCTCGACGCCCCGCCACCCGAACCCGCCGGGGATCACGATGCCGTCGATGCCACCCAGGACCACCGCGGCATCGCCCTCGGTCAGGTCGTCGGAGGAGACCCACGTGATCTCCACCCTCGCGCCGTGGTGGAACCCGCCGTGGCGGAGCGCCTCGATCACCGAGAGGTACGCGTCGCGCAGGTTCACGTACTTGCCCACGATGGCGACCTGCACCGGCTCGGCGGCGGTGTCGATCCGGTCGACGAGCCCGTTCCACTCGGTCAGGTCGGGCTCGGCGTCGATCCGCAGGTGTCGTGCGAGCTCCAGGTCCAGCCCCTCGCGGTGCAGGATCAGCGGGACGCGGTAGATCGAGTCGGCATCGGGGGCCGACACCACCCCGGACATCGGGACGTCGCACAGGAGCGAGATCTTCTCCTTGAGGTGCCGCCCGATGGGCCGATCGGAGCGGCAGACGATCGCGTCGGGCTGGAGGCCAAGGGAGCGCAGCTCCTTCACCGAGTGCTGCGTGGGCTTGGTCTTCAGCTCGCCGCTGGGGCCGATGAACGGCATCAGGCTCACGTGGACGAACGCGCAGCGGTCGCGGCCGACCTCGTTGCGGAGCTGGCGGATGGCCTCCAGGAACGGCAGCGACTCGATGTCGCCGACCGTCCCCCCGACCTCGACGATCACCAGGTCGGCGTTCTCGGCCACGGCGTGCGAGCGGATCCGCTCCTTGATCTCGTCGGTGATGTGCGGGATCACCTGGACGGTCTTGCCCAGGTAGTCGCCCCGGCGCTCCTTCTGGATCACCGCCGAGTAGATCGCCCCGGTGGTCAGGTTGGAGCCGCGGTGGAGGTTCTCGTCCGTGAACCGCTCGTAGTGCCCGAGGTCCAGGTCGGTCTCGGCGCCGTCGTCGAGCACGAAGACCTCACCGTGCTCGAACGGGTTGAGCGTGCCCGGATCGACGTTGACGTAGGGGTCGAGCTTCTGGAGGGCGACCCGGAGGCCCCGGGCCTTGAACAACCGCCCCAGGGAGGCGGTGGTGATCCCCTTGCCGAGTCCCGAGGCGACCCCGCCGGTGACGAAGACGAACTTCGGCTCTTCTTGCACCTCGGGACTGCATGCTATCAGAGGGTCCCGACACCACCGCCGGGTTCGCTCGGAAATGTGCGCTCGGCCGCCGGAAGCTCACCGCTCCGAGGCACGCGCTCGCCCCAGGTGGTCGATCCACCGGAGCGGGGGGGTCGCGTCGATCACCCGCGAGAACCCCACCGTGTCGGCCACCACGTTCAGGGCCACCGCCACCACCGCGGCGACCGGCACCGCCCACCCGGGCAGCACCAGGACCAGGCCCAGGCCCACGGCGAACCCCAGCAGGTTCGCACCGCCGTCGCCGAGCATCGCCACCTCCCGCAGGTCCAGGGGCAGCGCGAGGATCGCCGCCCCGAACACCCCGAGCAGCGCCGGCGCGGTGGCCGGCTCCCCCACCAGCACGAACGGGAGGGCGCACGGCAGGTACGCCTTGAGGGCGCGGCCGGGTCGGACGTCCAGCCCGTTCCAGACGTTGGCCGCCCCGGCCAGCGTCGCCACGGCGGAGACCGCCTCCCACGCGGCCGGCGGCCGGACCTGTGCCACCGCCACGATGGCGGCTCCCACGATGACCACCACCTTCAGGATCCCCGTCGTCATGTGCCCCGAGGCCAGCGCCAGGAGGTGGTTCCGCAGACCCCGCGGACCGACCGGGACGACGTCGTCGATCAGGCCGGCCGCCGTGACCAGCAGGCAGGCCGAGAGCAGCACCCACGCTCGCGCGTCCACGGCCCACGCCGCCACCGCGGTCCCGGCCACCGCCCCCAGGGCCAGGAGCAGCCCCAGCGAGCGGGGGAGGGTGACCCCCCGGTAGTTCTCCGCCGACAGGCGACCCCACCTCACCGGCGCACCACCGCCCTCGGCGCCAGTGCCAGGAGGATGTCGAGCCCCTGGCGGCCGCGGTGCGCGAACCCCCGGACCCCGCGTCCGGTGGGGCGGTGCCCGACCCGCACCGGGACCTCGACCACCCGGAACCCGGCACGGACCGCGTCGACGGTCATCGCGCTCTCGACGCCGAACCCCCGCGCCAGCGGCCGGCACGCGGCGAGGGCCGCCGCGGTGACCGCGCGCTGCCCCGAGAGCGGCTCGGCCGGGGCGAACCCGCAGAGCCCGCGGATCAGCGACCGGGCCGCCCGCTTGACCAGCCCGAACCCACC
>JBHGAT010000086.1:0-6945 GCA_041946645.1 Candidatus Velamenicoccus archaeovorus
GCCGGCCGAGGGCTGACCCGGCGGCGGCGTTTGGTACCCTCGGACACGTCATGGCGCACAAGAAGGG
This sequence comes from Candidatus Velamenicoccus archaeovorus, assembly GCA_041946645.1. Classification (GTDB taxonomy): domain Bacteria; phylum Actinomycetota; class UBA4738; order UBA4738; family HRBIN12; genus DASQQQ01. Next base: position 68 of record JBHGAT010000086.1, read on the forward strand.
TGGCGGCTCGTCCAAGAACGGACGCGACTCCGAGTCCAAGCGGCTCGGCGTGAAAGCGTTCGGGGGCCAGCGCGTGAGCGCGGGCTCCATCATCGTGCGCCAGCGCGGCACGCGGATCCACCCGGGGCAGGGCGTCGGCAGGGGCGGCGACGACACGCTGTTCGCGCAGGTCGACGGCGTGGTGGGCTTCCACACCTCCCGGGGCCGCCGGTTCGCGCGGGTCACCCCGGAGGGCTGAGCGGGGGCGCCGTCACGCGCGGCTCGAGCTCGCGGCCGAGCGGATCGCGTCCACCCAGTCGACCAGGATCGCCTTCTTCTCGCGTCCCCACATCCCGAGGTACCCGGCGTTGGCCCGACGGGTCTTCCGCTTGCTGGTGCGCCCCATCCCCGAGAACAGGTTCGGCGCCCGTTCCGTGGGGGCGTCCTTCGCCGGGTGAAGGGGCGGCGGCTGGACGAAGTAGAAGGCGGTGCGGGCGGTCGAGCCCTCGGCCTCTCGGTGAGCGACCATGAGCACGGGCGATCCGCGCAGCCGCTTGACCGAACGGATGCTCGAGACCGGGATGCGGAGGCTGCCGGCGGCGTTCGCGGCGGTGAACACCAGGGCGTCGGCCTCCAGCGACAGCCGGCCCTCCCGCTCCTGCGGGCTCCTGCCCAGCTCGACCGCCCAGACGGTGACGGCTGCAGGCATGGCGACATCTTCTCCCGCCCTCCGGATTTCGACCACAATCGGGACGTGACCTTCGTCGACGAGACCACGGTGTTCGTCCGTGCCGGCAAGGGCGGCGACGGCTCCAACGCGATGCTGCGCGAGCCGTTCAGGCCGCGGGGCGGTCCCGACGGCGGCAACGGCGGCAACGGCGGCGACGTGGTGTTCGAGGTGACCCCGCGGGTCCGCGACCTATCACCGCTGGCCGATCACCCGCATCAGCGGGCCCAGGCCGGACGCCCCGGCGGTCCCAACCGCCGGGACGGCGCCCGGGGACGCGACCTGGTGGTCCCGGTCCCGGACGGGACCGTGGTGTCGGACGAGGAGGGCTTGCTGGCCGATCTGGTCGGCCAGGGGGCTCGAGCCGTGGTGGCGCGCGGCGGTCGGGGCGGTCGCGGCAACGCGGCGCTCGCCTCGGGCCGCCGGCGGATCCCCCCCGCCGAGGCCGGCGACCCGGGCGAGGAGAAGCGCCTGTCCGTGGAGCTCCGCGTGGTGGCCGACGTCGGTCTGGTCGGCCTGCCGAACGCCGGGAAGTCCACGCTCCTGTCGCGTCTCAGCGCCGCGCATCCGAAGATCGCCCCGTACCCGTTCACCACGCTCACCCCCAACCTCGGGGTCGCCGAGGGCGAGCAGCGGTTCGTCCTGGCCGACATCCCGGGGCTCGTGGAGGGGGCGCATGAGGGGCGGGGACTCGGTCACCGCTTCCTCCGGCACGTGGGGCGATGCCGCGTGTTGGTCCTGGTGGTCGATCTCGCGTCGACGGACCCCGAGACGGACCTGGCAACCCTCCGTCGCGAGCTCGGGGCGTACGATCCCACCCTCCCGGCCAAGCCGTCGGTCGTCGTGGGGACCAAGGCCGACCTGGTCGCCGATCCCGCCGCCGTGGCCCGGCGCCTGGACGCCGGCGCGGCGGTCGTCTCCGGCCTCACCGGGGAAGGGGTCGTGGCGCTGGCCGAGCGGCTCGGCGAGCTCGCCGCGCGGACCGCCGAGGCGCAGGAGGAGCGCCGCCCCTACGTGGTGCTGCGTCCGGCCCGTCCGCGGTTCGTGATCCGGCGGGAGGGCGAGCGCTTCCGGGTGGTCGGCCGGCACGTGGAGCGCTGGGTGGCCGATGCCGACCTCGACGACCCGCGAAGCGTGGTCCGGCTGCAGCAGCGGCTGATCAAGGAGGGGGTGGAGCGGGAGCTGGCGGCCATGGGGGCCCGCCGGGGCGACGAGGTCGTGATCGGGGATCGAACCTTCGAGTACGTTCCCGCCGACGAGGAGGGCTGATGGACGAGCGCGAACGGCTGGTGCGCGAGGAGGACGAGGGCTGGACGGAGCTCCAGGGCCTGGTGGCGCGGCTCGGTCCCGAGCAGCTCGAGGAACCCGGCATGAACGAGGACGGGTGGACGGTCAAGGACCTGTTGTTCCACCTCTCGTGCTGGTGGGCCGAGGCCGCCCATCACCTGGAACGGATCCGTCTGGGGACCGACCGTGACGAGGACGTGCCCGAGGACCGGATGAACGCCCGGTTCCTCGAGGAGGGGCGGAGGGAGTCGCTCGCGGACGTCGAGGCGCAGCTCCCGGCGGCCCGATCCCGAGCCCTCCAAGAGCTCGCCGCCCTGCCCGAGCTCTCCGGCCCGGCGGTCGAGTGGTTCGAGGAGTCCGGTGCCCTGCACTACCGCGAGCACCTGAGGGACCTCCGCGCCTGGGTCGAGCGGCTCACGGCCGCCTGAGCGCGGCGATCCGCTCGCGACCATCGTCCGACGATCGCGAAATCCCCGGCCGGGCCGACGGCGGGCCGTACGATACGCGCGTGACGCGACGCCTGGGGGTCATGGGCGGCACCTTCGACCCCATCCACCACGGGCACCTCCTGACCGCCGAAGAGGCCGCGGTCCAGTTCGGCCTGGACGAGGTCGTGTTCGTCCCCACCGGGCAGCCATGGATGAAGGAGGGGACCGACGTCACGCCCGCCGAGCACCGGTACCTCATGACGGTCATCGCGACCGCGAGCAACCCGCGCTTCTCCGTCTCGCGGATCGAGATCGATCGGGAGGGCCCCACCTACACGGTCGACACCCTCCGGGAGCTCCGGACCCGGGCCGGCGACGGCGTGGACCTGTTCTTCGTCACCGGGGCCGACGCCATGCTGGAGATCTTGCACTGGAAGGATCCCGAAGAGGTGCTCGCGCTCGCGCACTTCATCGCCGCGACGCGACCCGGCTACGATCTCGCGCGGTTCGAGGCCGAAGCTCCCACCGCGCACCCGAACGTGAGCGTGATGAACATCCCGGCGCTGGCGATCTCGTCGACCGACATCCGGATCCGCGTGAAGGAGGGCAGGCCGATCCGCTACCTCGTCCCGGACGGGGTGCAGAGCTACATCGACAAGGCGGGGCTCTACCGGTGAGCGGACGGCACCGGGTCCGTCACCCCGTGCGGGTGGCAGCGGTGTGGGCGGTCGTGATCAGCGCCGTCGCGGCGATCGCTGCGTTCACCGTGTCGAGCCGCTCGGGCGGCGAGCCGTCGCCGGCACCCGGGTCGTCCTCCACCCCCCGCCCCACGCTGACCCTCCTGATCGTGCGGACCGCGCCCGGCCCGCTGATGGCGGTGGTGGCGTCCGGACCGGACGTGGAGCCGGCGATCGTGGTGGTGCCCCCCACGATCGCGCTGACCATCCCGGGGCAGGGGGACGGGCGGGCCATGGACGCTGGCGAGCTCCCCGCGATCGATGCGGCCACGGCCATCTCGAACCTGCTCGGCGTCTGGATCCCGCACGTGGCGGTCACGGACGCCGAGCACCTGGCCGCGGTGATCGATCGGGCCGGGGGCGTCGAGGCGTTCGGCTCGGTGCAGAGCGGCGAGCAGGTCCGCGACGCGATCGACCACCAGGACCCGGCCCGAGGGCTCACCTGGCGACAGGCGCTCCGGGGGCTGTTCGCCGTGGCCCCGGCGTGGAGCTCCGAGGACTTCCTGGAGACGGACGACGCCGGGGCGGTCGCGGTGCTGCTCGAGGAGGCGAAGGGGGCTGTGGTGCGGCTCGTGCCAACCGAGCGGACGGCGCCCGGCTACCTCCGGACCGATCCGGAGGCCCTCACGCGGTTCGTGGCCGAGGCGCTCGGCGGGCCCTCGACGACCCCGGTCCCCGTCGTCGTGCTGAACGGCAGCGGGGCGCCCGGAGTGGGGCAGGCGGTCGCGGCCAGGTTGATCCCCGCCGGGTTCCGCGTGTCGATCTCGGAGAACGCCTCGAGCTTCGACCACGACACCACGCTCGTGGTGGCCGGGACGTCCGCCGATCAGGGCGCGGCCGAGCGGGTGCAGGCGCTGCTCGGGGTCGGAACGGTCTCGGTGGCCGGGGTGCCATCCGGGCTCGGAGATGTCACCATCGTGGTCGGGAAGGACTACCAGACGGAGTGAGCATGAGCGAAGGACCCCGTGCCGGCTGAGCAGGCAGGGCTCCCCGACAGCAAGGACGTGGCCATCGCGGCAGCCCGGGCCGCCTCGGCCAAGCAGGGCCAGGACGTGGTCATCCTGGACGTCCATGACCTGATCGTCATCACCGACTACTTCGTCATCACCAGCGGCTCCTCCGATCGGCAGGTGAAGACGCTCTTCGAAGAGGTCGAGAAGGCGCTGCGGGCGCTCGGCGTGCGCCCGGTCCGGCGCGAAGGCGAGAACGACGCCCGGTGGGTCCTCCTGGACTACGTCGATGTGGTCGTGCACGTGTTCGCGGAGGAGGAGCGCGAGTACTACGACCTCGAGCGCCTGTGGCGTGATGCGCCCAGGCTCCCCTGGGAGGAGCCGGACGCCGCCTCGTCCGGCTGACCCCGGGAGGGCGGATCCGTGGCTCGGCCGGCTGGGACGCCGCTCACTGGTTCAGCGTGATCACGAGCTCGGGCGCGAACCCCCCTGCCCCCTCCTTCGACGAGTATCCGGCCGTGTTGGTCGAAGGTGAGGTGATCTCCAGGCTGTACGTGCCGTCCCCCGTGACGAACGAGCTGACGTCGATCTGGTACCAGGTCCCGATCGATACCGGCCCGAGCGAGGCGAACGGCGTGCTCTCGACCGCCGGGGCCGTGTTCCAGGTCACCGTGGACTCCTGCCAGGAGTCGTCCGTGACCCGGAGATAGTCGCCGCCGACGTCGGAGCCACCCACGCAGTACAAGCGGATGGTGGCGCTCGCGACGGACGCGGTCCCTACCCCCGACACGGTGAACTTGAGCAACGACTTCTTGATCGAGGTGCCGCTCCCGATGTTCAGGACCGTATCGGCGCCGAAGTTCTTGTTGGGGCTCCCCGACTTGATGGTCGCGTCGGCGACGGGGGCGAACGAGAGTCCGGCGCCCGTGACGGTGAAGCCGGTCTGGGAGGTGGCGGTACCGAGCGGTGTCGTCACCGACACGGGACCGCTGACGGCGGCGGCGGGCACGATCGCACTGATCTGGCCGTCGGAGTCGACCGTGAGATCGCCCGCCCCGGCGCTCACGCCGCCGAAGGCCACGTCCGTGGCGCCCGTGAACCCGGATCCGAAGATCTGGACGGATGCCCCCGTAGGCCCGGACGTGGGGGAGAAGCTCGAGATCGAGGGGCCCGAGGGCGGCGGGGGTGGTGATCCACCCCCACAGTCCCTGGTCCCCGAGTGGAGCACGTTGCCGTTCGCGTCACGGTAGCTCCACGAGAGGCTGGTCGGTGTCCCGCCGTTGGCGGCTCCATCCAAGGAGATGTAGACGGCTCCCGGGGTCTTGCCCTTGGACCAGTCGACCCGCGCGTCCGAGGTGAAGGCGGCGCCGCCCGTATGCCCGCCAGCGCCGTCGATCAGCTGGACCATCGTGGGCTCGTTGCCCGAGGGCAGCTGGAGCTGATCGTTCAACGGCTTGTACTGGATCATCGTGTGGAGGTTCCCGTTCAGCACCAGATCGCCGCCGTTGTCGGCCAGCAGCGCCCACATCGCCTTGCGGGCGGTCTTGATCTGGCTCTTGGCCAGGACCGGGTTCTGGAAGTAGGTCACGACGCACGGGGGTGCCGGATCCGTCGTGCTGGTCAGGATCGACTTGACGTAGTCGTACTGGGCGCTCCCCGTGCCCATCGACACGCCGGACGAAGCGAGGTCCAGGAACAGGACGTTCCCCAGCTCGAACGCGGTGTACAGGGGTCGGCCGTGGAAGTAGTCCTGCCAGGCGACGCTGTTGGCCGCCTCGTGGTCGCCCATCGTGGGCTGGGTGATCGTGGCCATGGCGCCCCAGAGCGATCCGGGTCCACCGTCCATCGCGTTCTGGCCGTAATGGTTCAGGTTCTCCGTGAAGGTCCCGGTCTCGTAGATGTCGCCGAGATACAGGAACAGGTCCGGATCCGAGAGCGCGATGCTCCTGGCGAGATCGTCCGAGTTCGGCTGGTCGCTGGCCCCGTCTCCGACCGCGGCGACGATCGGATCGACCGAGGCGGTCCACGAGGGGGTCGGCAGGAAGCTCGCCCAGTCGTTCGGCGCGTGCTGGAAGTCGCTGACGTTCCCGTTCTGGAGGGTGACCGGAAGGTCCACCGGCGTGCTGCCGGTCGAGCCAGCCTGCAGGCGCAGGGTCCCGGAAGCGTCCAGGTACTTCTGGGTCGGCCAGGTGAACGAGTAGTCACCGGTTCCGGGGGACGGGGCGAAGTCCTGGATCAGGGCGAGCCCGGACCGTCCCGAAGGGATCCACGAGGCGATCACCACCCCGCTGTTCGGCGAGTTGGTGACGGTGATGGTGGTCGGACCCGTGAGCGATGGGGCGGGGACCGCGACGCACAGGGTGTGGCCGCCCGACGTGCCGCAGGTGGGTGCGGCGTCGGCCACGCCCGGCGTCGCGAACAGCGAGGCAAGGACGACGATCTCGACGCCCAGCATCCGGGGAAGGAGCCGAGCGATCCGAGGAAGCCACATGCGTCACCTACTTCCTTCCCGGCAGCAGGACGCATGTTCCAGGACCGCGACCGTCGCTCCCACCAGGAACCTCGCCGGAAGCTCGCGCGGAGGCACGAGCCGTCCACCCGCCTGCGGGGTGTCGCGCGCGATTCTGGGGGGAGGCATGCCAGGCCGCCTGCGCCGCCTGCACCATCCCACGTACCGCGCCCTCCGTAGTCGGGGCCTCGGCGGCGAAGCGAGGGACGGCCCCTGGCCGCGCCGGGTACACTCGATCGGCTCGGGCCCATAGCTCAGCTG
>JBHGAT010000087.1:0-6882 GCA_041946645.1 Candidatus Velamenicoccus archaeovorus
GCGCAGGCGCCCGCTCCCGCCGCGCCCGCGCAGGCGCCCGCCGCCGCGTCACCCACCCCCGCGGCACCTACCCCCACGTCGGCACCGGCGGCGGCCGAGCACCGGGACGTGGCCCTCGATCAGGAGGTGTTCGAGGCCACCCTGCAGGAGCTGCTGGCCAAGGGCACCGACCGGCGCGTGGCCGAGGGGCAGGCTCGCCGGGCCGCGATGATCGCCGCACGCAAGAAGGCCGCGGAGGGCTAGGCTCTCCGAGAGGAGGCGTGCCCGATGGAGACCGCCAGGGTCGACTGGTCCATGGGGTCTCGTGCAGCCAAGCTCGTCGATTGGGGGACCGCCGCGGACGTCGGCCGCCGCGTGGGCGGTCGCGGCCCCGCCCTCCAGGCGGTCGAGCGCGCCCGTCTGCGTGAGGACCTCGCCGAGACCGTTCCCCGGGCCGAGTCGCTGGTCTCGGCGTTCACCGGGCTCTCCGCGGACGGGTTCCGTTCCCGCCCGTGGGTGATGTCGCGCGGCGAGTGGGTGGCCACCAACCTCCGGGGCCTCCAGCGGCTGCTCGAGCCGCTGGCGCAGCGGATCCTCGCGGAGAACGCGCCGAGGTCCGACGTCCGCCGCAAGGCCCTCGGCGCCCAGATCGGCGTCCTCCTCGGCTACGTGTCCAAGAAGGTGCTGGGGCAGTACGACGTGTTCCTTCCTCCCGACGACGAGGGGCTGCTGTATTTCGTGGGCCCCAACCTCGCCGAGACCGAGCGCCGGTTCGCCTTGCCCCCGCACGACTTCCGCCTGTGGGTGGCCATCCACGAGGTCACGCATCGGGTCCAGTTCGGGGCGACCCCGTGGCTGCGTGGGTCCCTGAACCGGATGGTCGGCACGTACCTCGACACCGTCCAGGTCGACGCCCGGGAGATGCTCGCCCAGCTCCGCCGGGCCCTGGCCGAGACCCGGGGGACCACCGAGTGGCGGAGCGTCAACATCGTGCTGATGCTGATGACCCCCGAGCAGCGCGAGCTGTTCCACCGGATGCAGGCGATGATGTCGCTGCTCGAGGGGCATGCGAGCTTCGTGATGGACGAGGTCGCCCGGGACCACGTCCGTGACCTGCCGAGGATGAAGCGGAGCCTCAAGGAGCGGCGCACCGCCTCCGGGCTGGAACGCACGTTCCAGCGGGCCATCGGGTTCGACTCGAAGATCCGGCAGTACTCGGCGGGTGAGTACTTCGTCCGCGCGGTCCATCAGCGCGCCGGCATGGACACGCTCAACCTGGTCTGGCGCGACGAGGGCAACCTCCCCACGATCCAGGAGATCGGCGAGCCCCAGCGCTGGCTGGCCCGCGTCGCCGAGCGCTGATGGCCCGGCCCCCGGCCGTGGCCCGGGTGGTCCACCGGCTGACGGCCACGGCCCGCGAGCACGGGATGTTCCCCCCCGGAGGGACGGTGCTGGTCGCCGTCTCGGGCGGTCCCGACTCGATGTGCCTGCTCCACGCGCTGGTCGAGGCCCGTCGTCTGCTCCGGATCCGCCTCGCCGTCTTCCACTTCGACCACCGGCTCCGGCGCGGGTCCGCCGAGGACGCTGCGTACGTCCGTCGCGCCGCCGAGCGGCTCGGCCTGCCCTTCCACCTCCGCGAGGCCACGACGGCGCCCGAGCCCGGCGCGTCGCTCGAGGACTGGGCCCACCGGGCGCGGTTCGAAGCGCTCGCCCTGACGATGCGCGACGCCGACGCGATCCGGGCCGCCCTCGGCCACACCCGGGACGACCAGGCCGAGACGGCGCTGATCGCGCTGATCCGTGGCGGGGGTCTCGATGCGCTGGCAGGCCTGCGACCGGTCCAGGGCCCGTACGTTCGACCGCTGCTCGACGTCACGCACGACGAGGTCGAGGCGTTCTGCCGGGCCCGGCACCTGCGACCGCGGCGCGACCCGACCAACCGCGAGCTTCGGCTGCTGCGCAACGCCGTTCGGCTCCGGGTCCTGCCCGCGATCGAGCGTGCGACGGGGCGTGACCCCCGTGCCCCGATGGCTCGCTCGGCCGGCCTCCTGCGACGGGACGCCGACGAGCTCGAGCGGCAGGCCACCGATGCGATCGTGGAGCTCCTCGAGGAAGCGCCCGAGGGCCAGCTCGTGCCTGCCACGGCGCTCTCGTCGCTGCCCGGCGCGATCGCGGCGCGGGTGGCCAGGGCCGCGCTCTACCGGTGCGGCGTCCTGCCCACGCTCGAGGACGTGGAGGCCGTGCTGGACCTGGCGTCGGGTCGTCCCGGCAGACGTCGTCGGCTGACGGGTGGATTGCTGGCCGCGCGCGACAGGGAGTATGTTTCCGTCTCTCGCACTTCCCCCGAGAGCCGGGGATGAAAGGGGGCCGCGAGATGGAAGGTCGGGTCGCGCTGACCGATCCACACGACGTCGTGCCGGGGCTCGGCGTCGAGCCGTTCGCCGAGGAGTACGAGCGCCACATCGAGAAGGTCCTGATCACGCGGGGCCAGATCGACGCGAAGCTGGCGGAGCTCGGCGCGCAGATCACCCGGGACTACGAGGGGACCGACCCCCTCCTCGTCGGCGTGCTGAAGGGCGCGTTCGTGCTGATGGCGGACCTGGCCCGGCACATCCACATGCCGGTCGAGTTCGACTTCATGGCCGTGGCCTCGTACGGCGCCTCCACGAGGACCTCCGGGGTGGTCCGCATCCTGAAGGACCTGGACCACGACATCGAGGGCCGTCACGTCCTGCTGATCGAGGACATCGTGGATTCGGGGCTCACGCTGAACTACCTGCTGAAGAACCTCCGGGGCCGGCGCCCGGCCAGCCTCGAGGTCTGCGCCTTGCTCCACAAGGTGGGGATCCAGCAGGTGCACCTGGATCTGCGCTACGTCGGGTTCGAGATCCCACCCGAGTTCGTGATCGGCTACGGCCTGGACTTCGCCGAGAAGTACCGGAACCTGCCCTACATCGCGACGCTGAAGCCCGAGGCCTACCGGGACCTCTGAGCCGGCGGAACCCGGGCTCGTCGGCGTCCGTCCAAGCGCCGTGGGACGCCTCCTCCCGGTCCTCGCGATGACCCTGCTCCTCGGCGCGTGCGGCCCGTCCGGGTCCGGCACCGGCACCCTGGACCAGGGGATCCGAGGGGTGGTGCTCCTCGGGCCGGTCTGCCCCATCGAGTCCATCGAGAGCCCGTGCCCGCCCCGGCGGCTCGCCGACGCGAGGGTCGAGATCTCGAACGCCCACGGCGAGGTGGTCGCCACGGCGCGTACCGACGGGCAGGGGCGCTTCGAGGTCCGGCTGTCCGCCGGGACCTACACGGTGGTGGCCGTCCCGGCGAGCCCCGGACCCGGTGGCCCCACCCGGATGCAGGCGATCGTCCGATCGCACCGGTTCACGCAGGTCACCGTGCCCGTCGACAGCGGCATCCGGGCGCCCGCGAGCTCCTGAGCAGGTCTGGTCGGGAACAGACCCCCTTGTTACCATCGGCGTGGCCTGGGGTGCGCTGCGCTCCGGGCCCGCGAGCTTCTCCACCGAACGCCGCCGAACGGAAGGAGCGTCCTCCTGGCTCCCACGCCCGAGTCCCCGTACCGCCGGATCCTCCGGGGGCCGGCCCTCTACATCCTCATCGTGCTCCTGGGGCTCTGGGTCTTCGTCCTGTTCGCCAACCGCGGCTCCCAGGGGGAGCCGATGAGCTTCAGCCGCTACGAGAGCCTGGTGGCCCAGGGGCAGATCCGCACCGCGACGTTCCTCGAAGGCGATCAGCGGGTCCGCGGCGAGCTCGTCGACGGCTCCACGTACGAGGTGGCGTATCCGGCCGCCGTGCAGGAGACCCTGATCAAGGACCTGAACGCGGCCGACGTCCAGGTGGACGTCGACCCCCAGAAGGGATCGGCGCTGCTCGGCTTCCTGGTGCAGCTGATCCCGGTGGTGCTGATCATCGGCGCCTTCATCTGGATCATGAACCAGTCCCAGGGCGGCGGCGGGCGCGTGATGCAGTTCGGCAAGGCCCGGGCCAAGATGGTGACCAAGGACCAGCCCAAGACCATGTTCGCCGACGTGGCCGGCGTGGACGAGGCCATCGAGGAGCTCCAGGAGGTCAAGGAGTACCTGCAGAACCCGGCCAAGTTCCAGGCCATGGGGGCCAAGATCCCCAAGGGCGTCCTGCTGTTCGGCCCGCCGGGGACGGGCAAGACCCTGCTCGCCCGGGCGGTCGCCGGCGAGGCCGGCGTGCCCTTCTACTCGATCAGCGGGTCGGACTTCGTGGAGATGTTCGTCGGCGTCGGCGCGGCCCGCGTCCGCGACCTGTTCGAGCAGGCCAAGGCCAACGCGCCGGCCATCGTGTTCATCGACGAGATCGACGCCGTGGGCCGTCACCGCGGTGCCGGGCTCGGCGGCGGTCACGACGAGCGCGAGCAGACCCTCAACCAGCTGCTGGTCGAGATGGACGGGTTCGACCAGCGGACGGCGGTCATCCTGATGGCCGCGACCAACCGGCCGGATATCCTGGACCCCGCGTTGCTCCGCCCGGGGCGGTTCGACCGGCACGTCACGATCGACCGGCCGGATCTCGAGGGCCGCAAGGGCATCCTCCAGGTCCATGCGCGGGGCAAGCCGTTCGAGGACGCCGTCGACCTGGACGTCGTGGCCCGGCGGACCCCCGGGTTCACCGGGGCGGACCTGTCCAACGTGATCAACGAGTCCGCCCTGCTCGCGGCGCGCTGGGGCAAGAAGGCCATCGGGATGCGCGAGGTCGAGGAGGCGATCGACCGCGTGATGGCCGGTCCCGAGCGCAAGTCGCGGGTCATGAACGACCGCGAGAAGCGGATGATCGCCTACCACGAGGCGGGCCACGCGCTCGTCGCCCACGTCCTGCCCAACACCGATCCGGTGCACAAGATCTCGGTGATCCCGCGCGGCCGAGCGCTCGGCTACACGCTGACGCTGCCCGAGGAGGACAAGTTCCTCACGACCCGGGAGGAGCTGTCGGACGAGCTGGCCATGCTCCTCGGGGGCCGGGTGGCCGAGGAGCTCATCATGGGCGACATCACCACGGGCGCGGCCAACGACATCGAGCGCGCCACCAAGGTGGCCCGGCAGATGGTCACCGAGTACGGCATGAGCGACACGATCGGCCCGCTCACGCTGGGTCAGAAACAGCACGAGGTGTTCCTGGGCCGGGACTTCGCCACCCAGCCCGACTACTCGGACCAGGTGGCGTTCGAGATCGACAACGAGGTCCGGCAGATGATCGACCAGGCCCATGACGAGGCCCTGGAGATCCTGCAGGACCGGCGCGGGAAGCTCGACGAGATCGCCGCCGCGCTGATCGAGCGCGAGACGATCGACAAGGACGACGTGGAGCGGATCCTGGCCGACGTCCCCAAGCGCCCGCAGCGCGACGCGTCGGTGCGTGGGGCCGGCCTGGCGGTCTCGCGCCGGGCGGTCCGGGCGCAGCGCGACCAGGGCCCCGGCGCGCTGCGGTGAGCGGCCGGTAGACTCGGCCCACATGACCGAGCGCTGGGCCACGTTCGACTGCTACGGAACGCTCATCGACTGGATGGGCGGGATCCGCTCGACGCTCTCCGAGCTGTTCCCGGAGCACGACGCCGAGCTCCTCCTGGGGGCGTACCACGAGATCGAGCCCGAGGTGCAGCGGGGGCGTGCGATCAGCTACCGGCAGGTGCTGACCGAGACGCTCGAGCGTCTGGCCCGCCGCGAGGGGCTCGACCTGGCCGATGACGACCGCGCCGCTCTGGCCGAGTCGCTCCCCACGTGGCCGCCGTTCCCCGAGGTCCCGATGGCCCTCCGGGACCTGCGGGACCGGGGCTGGCGGCTCGCGATCCTGTCCAACACCGATCCCGACCTGCTCGACGCGTCGCTGTCGCTGATCGCCGTCGAGGTGGACCAGCGCATCACCGCCGCGGACGCCGGGTCGTACAAGCCGTCGCCCGGCCACTGGGAGGTCTTCTTCGAGCGCACCGGGGCCGACCGGGCCCGGCATCTCCACGTCGCCGCGTCGCCCTTCCACGACCTCGCTCCGTGCGCGCAGCTCGGGCTTCGGGCCGTGTGGATCAACCGGCTCGGAGAGAGCTCGGACCAGCCCCGCGAGGCCGAGCTGGCCGACCTCGAGGCGCTCCCGGAGACGGCGGACCGGCTCGTCCCGCCCTCGGGGGCCTGACGTGGCGTTCGACCGCGACAAGATCGTCCGGGGCGTGCGCCTGCTCCTCGAGGGCATCGGCGACGACCCCGACCGCGACGGGGTCAGGGACACCCCCGAGCGGGTGGCCGACATGTACCGCGAGATCTTCGCGGGGGTCGACGTCGACCCCCGCACGGTGGTCACGATGGTCCCGGGGGCCGACTTCGACGAGATGATCATGGTCAAGGACATCCCGCTCTACTCGGTCTGCGAGCACCACCTGATCCCGTTCGTGGGCAAGGCCCACGTGGCCTACGTACCGAGCAAGGACGGGAGGATCACCGGCCTGTCGAAGCTCGCTCGGGTGGTGGACACGCTGTCGAAGCGGCCGCAGGTGCAGGAGCGGCTGACCACGCAGATCGCCGACGCGATCGACGCGGCGCTGCAGCCGCGCGGGGTGTTCGTGATGCTGGAGGCCGAGCACCTGTGCATGACGATGCGTGGGGTGAAGAAGCCCGGCTCGCGGACCGTGACCTCGGCCGTCCGAGGGCTGTTCCGGACGGACGCCCGCACGCGGCAGGAGGCGCTCAGCCACATCGGGCAGGGCTGAGCGGCCCCCCGACCCTTCCGGGGGTCCTCGTTAGGATGGGCTCGTGGGCGAGGGAGCGCTGCTGACCTGGCGGTGCGGGGGGACCACGATCGACTGCGGCACGCGCACGCTGGTCATGGGCGTGCTCAACGTGACCCCCGACTCGTTCTCGGACGGGGGCCGGTTCT
>JBHGAT010000088.1:0-6819 GCA_041946645.1 Candidatus Velamenicoccus archaeovorus
ACACGGTCCGCGAAGGAGTGAGTCCGCCATGGCTTGGACGACCCCGCTGCGCTACGACCGGCTGACCTGGCCCGAGGTCCGTCGGGCCGTCGCCCAGGACCGGGTCTGCCTGATCCCGGCCGGCACGCTCGAGGACCACGGGCCACACCTGCCACTGGACACCGACACCCGGATCGCCACCGAGATCTGCCGAGCAGCGGCCGAGCAGGCCCCGGAGGACATCGTCCTCCTTCCCCCCGTGATCCACGGATACACCCCCCACCACATGGACTTCCCGGGCCCCATCACGATCGGCTGGGAGACCTTCACCAGGTACTGCACCGACGTGGGGACCTCCCTTGCTCGGCACGGCTTCAAGCGGATCTTGTTCCTGAACGGCCACGGCTCGAACATCCCGCTGATCGACATGGCGACGCGGCTGATCGGGCTCGAGCACCCGGACGTCCTGGCGGCCGGGGCCTTCTACCTCACGAGCCCGGCGTCGCAGCGGGTGATCGAACAGGTGCGGGAGTCCGAGCGCGGCGGGATGGGCCACGCCTGCGAGCTGGAGACCTCCATCTACCTGCACCTCGACCCGGGTGCCGTGGAGATGGACAGGGCCGTCGACGAGAACTCCTTCCCGGAGGGCCCCAACGCCTGGATGGACTGGTCCGACGGGCCGCTCAAGCTGATGCCCTGGTGGAACGCCCTGAGCCACACCGGAGTGCACGGAGACGCAACCAAGGCCACCGCGGACAAGGGCAAGGTCCTGTTCGAGCAGGCGGTGCACGAGTGCGTGTCCTTCGTCCGCGAGCTCCGGGAGAAGCCGCTCCCGGTGCGATGGGAGCCTCGGGAGACGCCGGCGTGAACCGGACGGACGACCCGGGGGTCGTGGACATTCCCTACCGTGACCCGCAGGGACCGTGCTATACACCATCGACTCGGTCCCACGTCCACGGGACGCCGCGGGGCCGATCCGTGACCGGATGACGAGTCCACAGGGGGAGCCTCGGTCGAGGAGGCCGAACGAAGGAGGGACGGCGCGATGAGGGGGATCCGACGGCTCACGGTGGCGGCCGTGGTGTTCGGCGTGGCGGCGATGATGACGCTCTTGGCGAGCGGCGCGGAGGCGCAGACGGCGAGCCCGACGCCGAAGAAGCTGACGTTGATCGTGGCGTCCACTAACGACATCGAGACCGTCAACCCGCTGCGGGCGATCGAGACGCCTGAGTACGAGGTGATGGGCCTCGAGTACGACCTCCTGTTCAACTTCAGCAAGGAGAACCTGCAGGCCGTCCCGGGACTTGCGACGGAGATCCCCACCAAGGAGAACGGAGGTCTCTCGGAGGACGGACTCACCTGGACGATCAAGATCCGCGACGACGCCATGTGGAGCGACGGCCAACCCCTCACCGCGCACGACATCGCGTTCACGTACAACCTGATCCTGGACAACAACTTCTCGAACTTCACGGGCTACTTGCCCTACGTGGACAGCATCACCGCCCCCGACGACACGACCCTCGTCTGGAAGACCACCAAGCCGACGCTGTCGCCGATCATCCCGCCGTGGATCTACATCCTGCCCGAGCACGTCTGGTCGCAGTTCAAGACCAAGGAGGACATCCGGTCCTTCGAGGACTTCCCCGACCCCGTCACGTCGGGTCCGTTCCGGATGGTCGAGTGGAACAAGGGTGAGGACTGGACGCTCGAGGCGAACAAGGACTACTGGGGTGGCACCCCGACGATCGACGAGGTGATCTTCAAGGTCTACAAGAACGCCGAGACGATGGTGCAGGACCTCAAGCAGGGCGCCATCGACTTCGCCGAGAACATCCCGGCCGACCTGTTCCCCTCCGTGCAGGACCAGCCCGGGATCACGGCCAACGTGGGATCGGCCTTCCAGTACGACCAGATGAGCTTCAACATGTGCGATGCGAGCGACCCCAACGCCGCTCCCTACTGCAAGAAGAACCCCGGCACCGGTAACCCGGCCCTGCTCGACCTGAACGTGCGCAAGGCCATCGCGATGGCCGTGGACAAGCAGGCGCTGGTGGACCGGGTGCTCCAGGGATACGGCACCGTCGGCTCGACGATGGTGGTCCCGGGGGCGGCGTTCTGGCACTGGGAGCCGACCGACCCCATCGCGTTCGACATCCCCGGCGCCAACGCGCTGCTCGACCAGGCGGGGTACGAGGACACCGATGGGAACGGGATCCGCAACGACCCCAAGACCGGCGACGACCTCAAGTTCCGGTTCATCCTGCGGTCCGACTCGCCCAGCACGACGGCGATGGGCAAGCTGATCGTGGGATGGGTCAAGCAGATCGGCATCCAGCTGAGCCCGGTCTCCTACACGGACGGCAAGCTGATCGACGCGTGGTACGCCAACGACTACGACATGTACATCTGGGGATGGGGACCGGACCCGGACCCCGACTTCATCCTGTCCACGTACACGGCCGACCAGTGCGGCGCGTGGAGCGACACGTGCTGGTCGGACCCGACCTACAACCAGCTGTACGAGGCCCAGCGCACCGCCACGGATCCCGACCAACGGAAGCAGATCATCGACCAGATGCAGCAGCTGTTCTACGAGCAGATCCCCGAGGTCGTGCTCGAGTACGGTAACGACCTCCAGGCATGGCGGTCGGACCGCTGGACCGGGTTCCAGTTCCAGCCGACACCGGACGACCAGGGTCGGGGCGGGAACGCCCTGTACCAGTACGGGAACTACTCGTACCTCACCGTCAAGCCGGCCAGCGCCGCGGCGGGGACCCAGACGGGGAGCTCCGGTCTGCCGCCGTGGCTGTGGATCGTCATCGTCGCCGGGATCGTGGTTATCGTGGGCGGCGTGATGCTGATCCGCCGACGTACGCCCGAAGAGGAGCGCGCCTAACCGAGAGGGGACGGGAGAGGTCGCGACAGGGTGGGCACGCGCGGATACGTCCTGAAGAAGATCCTCCAGGCCGTGCTCACCCTGTTCGCGGTGGTGGTGTTCAACTTCTTCCTGTTCCGGGTCCTGCCCTCGGATCCGATCGACCTGCTGACGCGCGGCGCGGGGCTCCGCCTCTCACCGGCCGACAAGGCCGAGCTCCGGCACGAGTACGGGCTCGACAAACCGGTCTTCCCCGGCCAGTTCGTCACCTACATCGAGGACACGGCGCGCCTGGACCTGGGCACGTCGATCATCCTCGACCAGGGCCGGAAGGTCCGATCGCTCTTCGCCGAGTACGCGATCCCGACGCTGATCCTCGTGGGGACCTCGACGGTGCTCTCCATCTTCCTCGGCGTCCTGATGGGCATCTACGGCGGCTGGCGACGAGGCAAGACGTTCGACATGCTCTCGATGGGCTTCTCGCTGGTCCTGTACGCGATGCCCGAGTTCTGGCTGGGGATGCTGCTGATCCTGCTCTTCTCCACCACGTTGGGCTGGTTCCCATCGAGCGGTCGGTTCACCGTGGGTGCCGACTACACCGGTCTGCACCACGTCACCGACCTGATCAACCACCTGTTCCTGCCGGCGCTCACGCTCACGCTCGCGTACCTGGGTGAGTACTACCTGATCATGCGGTCGTCGCTCCTCGACGTCCTGGGCGAGGACTACATCACCACGGCCCGCGCCAAAGGTGTGCGCGAGAAGTGGGTGCTACGGCGGCATGCCGTCCGCAACGCCCTGCTGCCGACCATCACGCTGATCGCGCTGTCGTTCGGCTTCGTCCTGAGCGGCGCGATCACGGTCGAGTACGTCTTCGGCTACAAGGGGCTGGGGGGCCTGACCTACGAGGCGCTCCGCTCCCAGGACCTCCCCGTGCTCCAGGGCATCTTCTTCATCGCCAGCGCGGCGGTCATCCTCGCCAACCTCGTCTCGGACCTGGTCTACGGGCACTTCGACCCGCGGGTGAGGCAGGCCTGATGGCGCTCAAGCCTCCCATCGCCCCGAGCGGGGAGCCGCAGATGACGGCCGGACCGGAGCCCGAGTCGCTCGGCCCGATCGCGAGCCCGCGGCGGATCGCCTGGGCCCGACGGCGTCGAGCCCTGGGCCGGTTCTGGTCCCAGTACCGTCGGAACCCGATGGGCCTCACCGGGATCGCGATCCTCCTCTTCTTCGTCGGGATGGCCCTGTTCGCGGTGTTCCTGGCCGACCCGCACTCGGTGGACCCCTCCTACGTGAGCGGGCCGGTGCGCCAGGGACCGTCCCTGGCGTACCCGCTCGGCACGGACAACTTCGGGATCTCGGTGCTGTCGCTGATCATCGCGGGGTCGAAGGTGTCGCTCCTGGTGGGGCTCACCGCCTCGGTGATCACGATGGTGATCGGGGCCGTGGTCGGCATCGTGGCTGGCTACCGCGGGGGTGCCGTCGACACGCTCCTGATGCGGATCACCGACTTCGGGCTCGTCCTCCCGTGGCTGGCCCTGGCCATCGTGCTCGCGTCGATCATGGGGCCGTCGCTCACCACGATCATCCTGGTGATCGGTCTGACGTCGTGGCCGAGCACCGCCCGGCTCGTGCGCTCGCAGGTCCTGTCGATCCGCGAACGGCCCTACATCGAGCGCTCCCGAGCGCTCGGCGCGGGTGATGGCCACATGATCCTCCACCATGTCTTGCCGAACGTCATGCCGGTGATCCTGGCCAACGCCGTGCTGGTCGTGGCCATCGCGATCCTGTCCGAGACCGCGCTCTCGTTCCTCGGCCTGGGGGACCCGCTCACGATCTCGTGGGGGTCGATCATCGAGGACGCGTTCTCCGGCGGCGCCACCACGCTCGGAGCCTGGTGGTGGATCATGGCACCCGGCCTGTGCATCGTGCTCGTCGTGATGTCGTTCACCTTCATCGGGTTCGCGCTGGACGAGGTCATCAACCCCCGGCTGCGGGAGCGGTGAGATGAGCGTGCTCTCCGTCCGCGACCTGCGCGTCACGTATCGGACCTCCGCAGGTGGGGTCCCTGCGGTGCGCGGGGTGGACCTGGAGATCGACCGCGGTGAGGTCCTGGGCCTCGCCGGCGAGTCCGGCTGCGGCAAGTCCACGATCGCAGCGGCGATCCTGCGCCTGCTCCCGCCCTCCACCAAGGTCGAGGGGCAGATCCTGCTGAACGGCGAGGACGTCCTGGAGATGAAGCCCGGGCACCTGCGGACCGTCCGATGGACGGGCGCCTCGATCGTCTTCCAAGGGGCCATGCATGCCCTGAACCCGGTCAAGCGCGTGGGCCAGCAGATCGTCGAGGCCATCACCACCCACCACCAGGCCGGGGAGAAGGAGGCCATGGTCCGCGTGGGGCAGCTGCTCGAGCAGGTGGGCCTCCCGCCCCGACGCATCGACGACTACCCGCACGAGCTCTCGGGCGGCCAGAAGCAGCGCGTGATGATCGCCATGGCGCTGGCCTGCAACCCCAGCCTGATCATCGCCGACGAGCCGACGACCGCCCTCGACGTGATGGTGCAGGCGCAGGTGCTCGCGCTCCTCAAGGAACTGCAGCACGAGCTCGGGCTGGCCATGCTCTTCATCACGCACGACCTCTCGGTCCTGGTGGAGGTCTCGGACCGCCTGGCCATCATGTACGCAGGCAAGATCGTCGAGGAGGGACCGGCCGAGGAGGTCTTCCACCGGCCGGCCCACCCGTACACGTCCGCCCTGGCCGGGGCCTTCCCGCAGATCGGGGATCGCCAGTACCGGCGCAACCCCTCCGGGCTGGGGGGGGACCCCCCGGATCCCCAGCACATCCCCAGCGGATGCCCGTTCCACCCGCGGTGCTCCCAGGCGTTCGAGCGATGCCCCATCGACGAGCCGCGGCTCTTCGACGCCGGTCGAGGACGCCGGGCGGCGTGCCTGCTGGTGGAGGGCGCCATGGCGGCCGCCGGGAGCGAGCAGCCGTGAGCGCGGTCGGGGAGCAACGCGTGGGGAGCGTCGCGGGGGGCGGGGAGGCTCCGACGGGAGCGCCCGTCCTCGAGCTCCGGGGCCTCGGGGTCAACTTCGCCGGCCGGGTGGGCTTGTTCGCCGGCCTGCTGGGGCGCCGCGGCGTCGAGGCCAGGGCCGTCGACGGCGTGGACCTGACCCTCCACCGTGGCGAGGTGCTGGCCCTGGCCGGCGAGTCCGGCTGCGGCAAGACGACGACGGCGAGAGCGATCATGGGCCTGCTCAGGCCCGATCGTGGCGAGATCCTGTTCGAGGGCAAACCGCTGGGCCGCAACCTCCGGGACTACCGGCGGCGGGTCCAGATGGTCTTCCAGGACCCGACGGGGTCGCTCAACCCCCGTCAGACGATCTACGAGATCGTGGCCGAGGGGCTGCGGATCCACCGCATCACCCGCGGCGCGGAGGGCGAGTCGGAGGAGCAGCTCGTGGCCAGGGCGCTGTCGCGGGCCGGGCTCCGCCCGCCCGAGCGGTTCTTCCTCCTGTACCCCCACGAGCTCTCGGGAGGGCAGCGCCAGCGGGTGGTGATCGCCGGGGCCCTGGCCCTCGACCCCGAGGTGATCGTGGCCGACGAACCGGTCTCGAACCTCGACGCCTCGGTCCGTGGGGAGATCCTCGGCCTGCTGCTCAAGCTCCGGGACGAGCTGCACATCAGCATCCTCATCGTCACGCACGACCTCGGTCTGGCCTGGACCGTGGCCGACCGGGTCGCGGTGATGTACCTGGGCCGGATCGTCGAGATCGGCCCCGCCGACGAGGTGCTCACCGGGCCGCTCCACCCGTACACGCGCGCCCTGCTGGACGTGGTGCCGGAGGCCGGGGGGATCGATCGGCCGATCCTCCAGGGGGAGCCTCCGGATCCCACCCGGGTCCCACCGGGCTGCCGGTTCCACCCACGGTGCCCCGAGGTCGCGTCGGGCCGAACCCGG
>JBHGAT010000089.1:0-6815 GCA_041946645.1 Candidatus Velamenicoccus archaeovorus
TGGAGACGCCGAACTACGCCGCCAACCTCCGACGGATGGGCTGGAGCGACGACGACCTCGCCGGCGGCGGGAGCGACGCGCTGATCGACGCCGTCGTGATCTGGGGCGACGCCGATCGCATCGCCCGCCGGGTCCGCGAGCACCACGATGCCGGGGCCGACCACGTCTGCGTCCAGGTGGTCTCGGAGGATCCGGACGACGTCTGCCTCCCCCAGCTTCGCGAGCTGGCGCCCGCCCTGCTCGGGTGACGGCCGGGGTCAGGGCCTCGGCAGCTTCGCCGCGCGCACGGCTCGGCCCATGGGGACCAGACGGAGCCCCATCTTCCTGATGCCACGGACGATCCTGGGCAGCGCCCGGATCGTCGCCCAGGGATCGCCGCCGCCGTCGTGGAGGTCGACCACCGCCCCTGGCTTCACCCGCGCCAGCACGGCATCCACGATCGACCTCGGGGTGGCGGAGGGGGACCAGTCCCGAGGATCCACGTCCCACAGCGCGATCCGCATGCCCAGCTGCTGTGCGGCGGCCAGGACCTTCGGGTCCCAGCTGCCCCCGGGCGGCCGGAAGAGCCGGGGGCGGACCCCGAACCGGCGCTCCAGGAGGTCGCTGGTCATGGCCAGCTCGGTCTGCACACGATGGGGCCTCAGCCGGGCGAACGGCGGGCGCTCGACGTGGTCCCAGGAGTGGTTGCCGATCTCCATACCCGCCTCGACGAGGTCGCGGACGATCGCCGGATAGCGCTCCACGAGGTAGCCGATCACGAAGAACGTGGCCTTCACATGCATCCGCTCGAGGATCGCCAGGATCCGTCGCGTCCCACCCGGCCACGGCCCGTCGTCGAACGTCAGGGCCACCGCGGGAGGCATGCGGGCCTCGCCGAGCGACCGGTAGCGGATCCGGACCACCTCGCCCGAGATCCGGCCGGTCACGGTGATCCGTTCGACCCGGGAGGTGGCCAGGCTGTACTGCGGGTTGCCCGGCCGGACGCCCGGGAGTCGCTCGACGACGCGACGCGTCCCCTCGGTCCGGTCGGTCCCGTTCACCACCTGGATCCGGTCGCCGTCGCCGAGCGCGGTGGACCGCCGGGCCTGGTCGCCGTTCAGGAGGATGGCTCCAGGATCGGCCCGAGGGTCCAGGACGCCGCCCTGCACGTCGAGGAGCCGACCCGAGCGGGCGTGGAGGTGGAGCTCGCGCACCGCGTTCCCGAACGTCGTGTCGTGGGCCAGCAGCACCGGCTCGCCGTTCACGACGACGTGCAGAGGCGGCGGCAGGTCGCCGAGCGCGACGGAGACGGCGAGCGGCACGACGAGGACGCCGAGCAGGATCGCTGCGCGGAGCCCGATGCGCGAGCGGTCGAGGCTCACGGTGGACGTGTTCGGGGCACGGGCACGACGCCCCCTCGGCCATGGGATCGGACCGGTATCGAATCACAGACCCGTGCCCGGCGACCATCGGTTCCGACCCGGACCCCGCGGAGCACATCCCCGCCGGTGTGCGGCGGAGCCCATCGGGCGGGACCGGGTCCGCGAGCCTTCCAGGTCAGGCTCGGGCCTCGCGGACGAAACGCTCGATCCGCCGAGCCACGGCCTCCGGACGCTGGAGCGGGACGTCGTGGATCCCGCCGATCCACCCGAACCGGACCGGCCCGCCGATCGCCCGGACGGTCTCGGCGGCGTGCCGCTTGGCCGCCTGGAACGCCTCCTCGCCGGCAGGGGGAACGGCCGTCCGGCAGGCCAGGACCAGCGTGGGCACGCGGACCCGCCGGAGCGCGCCCACGGTGTCCTCGGCCCACATCGCGTGGAGGATCTTGAGGTGGTTGCGCACGGAGAGCCGGCGGTGGATCCTCCCCTCGGCGTCGACCCGCACCAGCGAGCGGAACACCTCCTCGATCTGCGGCGTGACGTCCAGCAGGCCGGCCATGGCCCGGCGGGGCCATGCCAGGAACCGTTCGAGCGGCATCCCGTCGATCTGCGGCGGCGCCAGCACGCGACGGGCGGTGGGCCAGTCCATGCGGTCGCGGAGGTCGGAGAACCCGCCGTCGAGCAGGACGGCGCCGGCCACGCGCCGGGGCTCGCGGACCGCGAGCTGCAGGGCCACCGAGGCACCCCACGAGTGGCCGACCACCACCGGTCGCCGCAACCCGAGCCCTCGGATCACGGCGACGGCGTCGGCCGTGGTCCGGTCGAACCCGTAGCCGGACGACGGCTTGCCGGACCGGCCGTGGCCCCGCTGGTCGTAGGCCACCACGCGGTGCCGGCCGGCCAGTCGCGGAGCGACCAGGTCCCAGATGTGCGAGGTGCTGGCCAGCCCGTGGAGCAGCAGGATCGCCGGGGGGTCGGCACCGCTCGCCCCGCCGGCGCGGCGGGTGCCCGGGCCGCTCGACCACTCCCGCACGGCGAGCCGTACCCCGTCGCCCCGGACGAACCGCTCCGACCCCATGTCCCCGAGCCTATCGGCGCTCCGACGTTCCGGCGTATGCTCGCGCGCACCGGAGGGAGGAGGGGGCGATGTTCGGGACGGTCGGCCGGATGCGGATCAAGCCCGGGATGCAGGACGACCTGGTGGAGCACTTCATGGATCCGGCGGCATCGGGGTCGCGCGGGTTCCACGGATCCCACCTGCTGATCTCCGAGGACGGATCCGAGGCCGTGATCGCGGTGATCTTCGAGGACCGGGATTCGTACTTCGAGATGGTCCACGACCCCCGCACCGAGGCGGCGTACCCTCGCCTGCTCGAGCTGGTGGAGGGGGAGCCGGAGTGGACCGACGGGGAGTGGCGCTCGCTCTCGTCGTGACCCGGCTTCCCGCCGTGCCCTCCGCCTCGGTATGCTGAACGACGGTTCAACGACCTGGGGGAGACGACGATGGCCGACGCGTTGCAGAACTACATCGACGGGTCGTGGGTCGAGGCCCGCGACGGCGAGCGGTTCGACGTCTTCGACCCGGCCACGGGAGCGGTGATCGCGACCGCGCCGCACTCCAAGCGGGCCGACGTGGACGCGGCGGTGGAGGCCGCGCGGCGGACCTTCGACGAGGGCTCGTGGTGGCCGGGCACGCCGGCGCGGGAGCGGGGCCAGATCCTCCTGCGCGCGGCCGGGATCGTGCGCCGGGAGCAGGAGCGGCTGGCCCGGCTCGAGGCCCTGGACTCGGGCAAGCCGATCGGGGAGGCGCGCGAGGACATCGCCGAGGTCGCCTTCATGTTCGAGTACTACGGCGGCTGGGCGACCAAGATCGAGGGGGACGTCCACCAGCTCTCGGCCGACGCGATGTTCATGGTGTGGAAGGAGCCGGTGGGCGTGGCGGTCGGCATCACGCCCTGGAACTACCCGATGATGATGGCCGCGCAGAAGGTGGCGCCGGCCATCGCGGCCGGCTGCACGTTCATCCTCAAGCCGCCCGAGCAGACGCCGCTCACGTGCCTCGAGCTCCCGAAGATCCTCGAGGAGGCCGGTCTGCCGCGCGGCGTCCTCCACGTGCTGACCGGGTTCGGCGAGACGGCCGGCGCGTCGCTGGTGGAGCATCCGGGGGTCGACAAGGTCGGCTTCACCGGCTCGCGCGAGGTCGGGAAGCTGATCATGCGCAACGGTGCCGAGACGCTGAAGCGCGTGACGCTCGAGCTCGGGGGGAAGTCGCCGAACATCGTGTTCGCCGACGCCGACTTCGACACCGCGGTCGAGGGCTCGGCCAACGGGATCTTCTGGAACCAGGGGGAGATCTGCTCGGCCGGCTCGCGGGTGTTCGTCGACCGGGCGATCTACGACGATGCGCTGAACGCGTTCGTCGACCGGGCCAAGCAGGTCCGGCTCGGCGCCCCGTTCGACGAGTCGACCACGATGGGCCCGCTGGTCTCGAAGGAGCAGCAAGAGCGGGTCACCCGGTACATCGAGATCGGCGAGCGGGAGGCCAAGCTCGCCGTGCAGGGTGCGCCGCCGGCCGACCCGCAGCTCGCGAACGGCTACTTCGTGCCGCCGACGATCTTCGCCGACGTGGACAACACGGCCACGATCGCGCGCGAGGAGATCTTCGGCCCGGTCATGTCGGTGATCCCGTTCCGGGACGTCGACGAGGTCGTCCGCCTCGCCAACGACAACGACTACGGCTTGGCCGCGGCCGTGTGGACCAACGACCTGCGCAAGGCGCTGAACACGGCACGAGCCCTCCGGGCCGGGATCGTCTGGATCAACGACACGCAGCCGGCCCCGACCGAGATGCCCTGGGGCGGCTACAAGCAGTCGGGGATCGGACGCGAGCTGGGCAAGGAAGGCGTGGACGACTACCTGGAGGAGAAGTCGGTCTACGTCAACCTGGCGGAGTAGGGCGGGCCTCCCGCCGGCGGCCCAGCCCACCCAGGGCCACGCCGAGCGCGGCCAGCACGATCACCAGCATCGTCGCGCGGAGCCCGGCCGTCTGCGCCAGCCAGCCCATGATCGGTGGTCCGACCACGAACCCGGAGTAGCCGACCGTGGTCATGCCGGCGACGGCCAGGACGGGGTCCGCCTCGGTCTCGCCGATCATCCCGAACGCGGCCGGGGCGGCCCAGGAGACGCAGAAGCCGAGGAGCAGGAAGGCGACGCCGGCCACCGTGGCGCTGTGCGCGATCGCCGCCACCAGCCCGGCGAGCACCGACCCGGCGCCCGAGAGCTGGATGGTGGCCCGGTACCCCAGGCCGAACAGCAGCCGGCCGGCCAGGAGCCGGCCGACCGCCATCGCCCCGCTGAACGCGGCGAACGCGATCCCCCCGGTCACGACGCTGGCCGCGAGGCTCCGCCGCAGGTAGATCACCGACCAGATGTCCATCGAGCCCTCGACCATGAAGGCCGAGAGCACCACCATCGCCGGCAGGATCAGCACGGGGGAGCGCAGGAACACCGCGAGGGAGACCTTGGGCCTCGGTTCCACCGCGTCCGCGGCCGGTGGGGGCTCGCGCAGCCACGGTGAGGCCGCGTTCCACAGGGCCGACCCGAACAGCACGACGGCCACCGCCGCGAGCTGCCGGCCGAACGAGGCGCCGGCGACGTGGAGGATCGCCGCTCCGAGCGCGCCGACGATCCCGCCGACGCTGTACGAGGCGTGGAGGAGCTGGAGCACGGGGCGCCGGTGCCGCACCTCGGCCGCCTGGGCCCCGACGTTCACGAACACGTCGATGAACGCGTTGCCCAACCCGAGCAGCACGAACCCCAGGGCCAGCCAGGAACGCCCGGCCCCGAACGCGATGCAGAGCGCGCCGAGCCCCATGCACGCCAGGCCGGCCGAGACCGTCGCCGCGGGGGGGAGCCGCTGCAGACGCGGCGCGACGAGCGTCATCGTGAGGATCGAGACCGCGGCCAGCGCGCCCAGGTACAGTCCGACCAGGCCTTCGGAGATGCCTCGGGCGGCCAGGAAGTCCGCGAAGACCACCACCCAGACGCCCCAGAAGACGCCGAACGCCGTGTACGCCGCGAACAGCGGCGCCACCTGCGGGATCAGCGGTTCGTCGGGACCGCCCCCGCCTCGGTCGTCCGGGGAGGCGGGGTTCGTCGCGTCGTCTTGAACGGCCATGCAAAGCCTCAGGGTAGTCGTGTATCCTCGCGCGTGCGATGGCGGGTGGAGAGGTCCGGCTGGTCGACCTGGTGAAGCGGTTCGCGGACGTGACCGCGGTCGCCGGGATCAACCTGCAGATGCCGCCGGGCGAGTTCTTCTCCCTCCTCGGTCCTTCGGGGTGCGGCAAGACCACCACCCTGCGACTGATCGCGGGGTTCGAGCGGCCCGACGAGGGCCAGATCCTCCTCGACGGCGTCGACATGGCCCAGGTGCCTCCCCACAAGCGGAACGTGAACACGGTCTTCCAGAACTACGCGCTGTTCCCGCACCTGAACGTGTTCGACAACGTGGCGTTCGGGCTCCGCTACAAGGACGTGTCCAGGCAGGAGATCCGCTCGCGCGTGCTCGACGCGCTGGCGCTGGTCCGGCTGGAGGGACTCGAGAAGCGGCGGCCGTCGCAGCTCTCGGGGGGGCAGCAGCAGCGCGTGGCGCTGGCTCGAGCGCTCGTGCTGAACCCCGCCGTGCTGCTGCTCGACGAGCCGCTCGGGGCGCTGGACGCCAAGCTGCGCAAGGCGCTGCAGATCGAGCTCAAGGCCCTCCAGGAGGAGGTCGGCATCACGTTCGTCTACGTGACGCACGACCAGGAGGAGGCCCTCACGATGTCCGACCGCCTGGCCGTCATGAGCAACGGCCGGGTCGAGCAGGTCGGCACCCCCAGCGAGGTCTACGAGGAGCCCGGCACCGCGTACGTGGCGGACTTCCTCGGGGTGTCCAACCTGATGGACGCCACCGCGCAGGGGTTCGTGGGCGACGGGCGCTGCCGGGTCCGGCTGGGCGACTTCGAGCTGTTCGCCGAGCAGGGCGTGACCGACGCCCGTGGCGAGGCCAAGGTCACGATCCGCCCCGAGCGGATCCGTCTGGAGGCGCACGGTGCGACCGGCGAGAACCGGATCCCGGGGATGGTCGAGCGTGTCGTCTACGTCGGCTCGATCATGCAGGTCATCGTGCACCTGGCCGACGGCCACACCCTCCAGGCGTGGGTGCAGAACCAGGGCCAGGGCGTGCCGTTCGAGCAGGGCACGGCGGTGACGGTGCACATGCCGAGCGATGCCCTGCGCGTGCTCCAGAACGGGACGGCCGAGACGGCGCCGGCCGCCGCGACCCAGTAGCAGCCGGCCGTCCGTCCACGTCGCCGGACCGTCCCTTCCGCCGAGGCACGGTTGCGGGCAAGATGACCGGATGAGGGTGCCTCCCCGTGGAGGGATCGCCGCGCTGGGCGTCGCGCTGGTCCTGGCGCT
>JBHGAT010000009.1:0-18958 GCA_041946645.1 Candidatus Velamenicoccus archaeovorus
TCGTCGCGGTACTTCCACTCGATCTGGTACAGGTTCACCGGCAGGTCGCGGTACGAGGGGAGCGCCGCGTCGACGAGCGGCGTGACGACCTCCTCCTGGGTCGGGCCCAGCAGCATCTCGCGGTCGTGCCGGTCGCGGAGACGGAACATCAGGTCCCCGTACAGCTCCCACCGGCCGGTGGCCTTCCAGGGCTCGGCGGGCAGGACGATCGGCATCCGGATCTCCTGCGCGCCGGAAGCGTCCATCTCCTCGCGCACCACGCGCTCGATCCGGCGCATCGTGCGCAAGCCGAGAGGGAGCGTCGTGTAGACCCCGGCGGCCACCTGGCGGATGAAGCCGGCGCGGAGCAGCAGCCGGTGGGACGCGATCTCCGCCTCAGCGGGGTCGTCACGCAGCGTCGGCGCGAACAGCTCCGAGAGCCTCATGGGGCACACAGGATACCGGCCGCCGGACGCCGCCCGGCGAGGCTCAGGCGTGGCTCACGACGTCGACCGTCTCCTGCCAGTCGCGCGTGGGCCCGCGGCCGTCGGCCTTCGCGTACTGATCGACCACCACGAGCCTCGACGGGTCGAGCGGGTCGCGGGCGATCCCGTTGAAGTCGCCCCAGCGCTCGGGCCCCCGCGCGGCCTCGAACCGCGCGGTGCCGGGCGCCAGCTCGGTGGAGGTGGCTCGGTTGGTGCCGGGCGGGATCTCGGCCACCCACGCCGAGAGGAACTCGCGCCTGACGGCGCTGGCCCGGCTGTAAGCCACGAACAGGTTCCCGGCGCCGTCGGTCGCCACCACCGGCCACCCGGCGTCGGTCTGCGGCTCGCCGACGATCCCCCGGCGGATCACCGAGGAGGTGCGCAGCCGGACGCCCGGAGCCACCTCGTACCAGCGGATCGCCGCCTCCGGGTACCCCCCGGGCCCGGGGTCGGGGCGGAGGTCGCGGAAGATCACGTGGGCCGCGTACAGGCGGTCGAGGTCGGCGTCGTAGAACGCGTTGATCAGCCGGAGGTCCCCGGGGTCCCACCACGTGTCGGCCTTGCGGAGGCTCCCCCCTCCTTGCGTCCCGAACGGCGCGATGCTCACGCGCTCGACGGGGAGCGCCGCCCGGGTCAGGCGCGGACCGGTCGAACCCATCGCGAGACGCCACACCACGAGGGACGAGCTCCGTCGGGTCCGCTGGAAGGAGAGGAGGTATTGGGTCTCGGTCGGCGTCCCGGCGCTCTGCGCCGGCTGGATCGTGAACGCCGGGGATCCGCCCGGGTTGGTCGTCGCCGCGCGGGCGAACCGGTCGAACGTCGTGGGCTGCGTGCAATCGGAGAGCGAAGCCTTGGGGAACGAGAGGATCTGGGCGTAGTCGAACGCGAGATCGTCGAAGTCGAACTGGTTGGTGGTGACCACGACGCGGTCGGCGTTGAACCCGAGGCCCGGGTAGTCGGCCCACCGACGGCCGTGGCCGGGGACCTGGTCGGCCCGGATCCGCCGCGCGCACCAGGTGGCCTGGTCGTCGGCCGTGGCGTCCGGGACCGTCACGAGCTGGATCCAGCTGCGCTCCAGCCGGTCGTTCACCGCGAGGTAGACCAGCACGAACATCTGCCCATAGGGGTCGTACACGACCTTGGGGTCGAAGACCTGCGTCGCCGAGGGATAGGTGAAGAACGGCTCGAACGAGGTCGGCGGGATCACCGCCGCGCCGGCGCGGTCGTACAGGGCGTACGACGTGTTGACCGCGGTGAAGATCCAGCCGTGACCGATCGCGCCGGACGGGTCGGCCGGCCAGTTGGGGCCGATCCGCCGGATCGCATCGAAATGGAGCCCGGCCACCGGCGCCAGCGGCCGGTCGGTCGCCGGGGGAACGGCCGGGCGAGCGGAGGCGCTGCCCGGTCGAGCGACGCGGGCCAGACGGTGCCGGTCCGACCACGCCGGGTACGGCCCCCGGGCCAGCGGGGCGGTGCCCTCGCCGAGCACGACGGTGGGTGCGGGGACGAACGATCGCCCTCGCGACCCGACCACGGCGGACGCCGTGGACGGCTCCGCCGGGACGCTCGCCGCATCGGTCGGCGCCACCAGCGAGAGCGCCGAGACGGCGGCCGCGATGGTGATCGCGCGGACGATGGATGTGCGCATCTGCACGTTCTCCCGACGGGTGACGTTGCGGGCGGCCAGGACGGTAGCCTCTGGAAGACAACGTCGTCCGCGGCCCAGGGTTGCATGCGCCGGGCAGAGCGTTGACGCCGGCGGCATCGGACCCGCAGAATCGTCGGCACCATGGCACGCGGTGCGGCGCGCTGGGCGTGGCCCCGGGGCTCGAGGAGCCCGGAGCCGGCGCGCACCTGAGCACCGCGACGACAGGTCCGACGCGAGAGGCCCCGGGCTCGTCCCGGGGCTTCGTGCTGTCGTGAGGAGGGATGCAGGGTGCAGGTCCACCCGGACCGGGCGACGTTCGACGGGCTCGCCGCGAGCTGGCCGCTGGTGCCCGTGTGGACGGAGCTGCTCGCCGACGTCTCGACGCCGGTGGGGGTCTTCCCGGCGCTCGCCTCGGACGGCCCGGGCGTGCTGCTCGAGAGCGTGGAGCGCTCGGAACGGTGGGGGCGGTACTCGTTCGCGGCCGGTGACCCCGCGGCCCTCGTCACGGCGGGCCCCACCGGCCTGGAGGTCCGGGACCTCCGTCGCGAGGACCTGCCGATCGCCGCGCCGGCCCCGGGTACGCCGGTCCGCGCCGCGCTCCGGCTGATCGCCGACTCGCTGGCCGCGCCGAGGCCGGCCGAGCTCCCTTCGCTCACCGGGGGCCTGATGGGCTACCTGGCGTACGAGGCGGCGGACCTGCTGGACGGGCACCCCGCGCCGGCGCCGGCCGAGGCGCCCTGTCCGGCGATCGGCCTGCTGGTCGTGGACCGGGCCGTCGTGTTCGACCACTGGCGCCAGCGCCTGCTCCTGGTCACCCACGTCCCGGCGGGACGGTTCGAGGCCGGGGTGGAGACCCTCGAGGCGCTCGCGGCCCTGGTGCGGGACGCCATCGCGCCCCCGCCCGAACCGTTCCACGAGGGCCCCCGGGCACCCGGCGCGGGCCGCCCGAACATGGACGACGAGGCGTACCGCCGGATCGTCGGCAGGTTCAAGGAGCACATCCTGGCCGGCGACGTCTACCAGGCCGTGCCCTCCCGGCGCGTGTCGTTCCCCGCCCCCGAGGGCGGCTACCCGATCTACCGCCGGCTGCGCGTGACCAACCCGGCCCCGTACATGTTCTTCCTGCGCCTCCTGGGCATGGAGCTGGCCGGCTCGTCCCCCGAGCCGCTCGTGCGCGTCGAGGGCCGTCGCGTCTCGACGCGGCCGATCGCGGGGACCCGTCCCCGGGGGCGGACCGAGATCCGCGACCGGCTGCTCGAGCACGAGCTCCTGGCCGATCCCAAGGAGCAGGCCGAGCACTCGATGCTGGTCGACCTGGCCCGCAACGACCTCGGTCGCGTGTGCCGCCCGGGCACGGTCCGTCCCACCGAGCTGATGGTGGTCGAGCGCTTCTCCAAGGTCATGCACATCGTGAGCACGGTCGAGGGCGAGCTGGACGACGGGCAGGACGCGTTCGATGCCCTGGCGGTCACGTTCCCGGCGGGGACGGTGACCGGCGCCCCGAAGCGCAGGGCCATGGAGCTGATCGCGGACGCCGAGCCCACCGCTCGGGGTCCGTACGCCGGGGCCGTCGGCTACCGCACCTTCGCGGGAGACCTGGACTTCTGCATCACGATCCGGACCGCCGTGGTGAGCGAGGGTACCGCGCACGTGCAGACGGGGGCCGGCGTGGTGGCGGACTCCGACCCCGAGGCCGAGCTCCGCGAGACCAAGGCCAAAGCCACGGCGCTCCTGCCGGCCGTGGCCGTCGAGCCCTCGGTGGGAAGGGGGGACACGCCGCGATGATCCTCGTCGTCGACCACTACGACTCCTTCACCTACAACCTCGTCCAGCTCGTGGAGAGCCTGGGGCGCCGCACCGAGGTCGTGAAGAGCGACGCCGAGCCGGCCCAGGCGCTCGTGGCCAGGCGGCCCGACGCCGTGATCCTGTCGCCGGGGCCGGGGCGCCCCGAGGAGGCCGGTTGCTTCGGCGACCTGCTCGAGCTGCTGCCGGTCGAGACCCCGGTGCTCGGCGTGTGCCTGGGGCATCAGGCGCTCGGGGTCCACCTGGGGGGCCGGGTGGACCGGGTCACCCCGGTCCACGGCAAGGCCTCGCTCGTCTACCACGAGGGTGGGGGCATCCTCGAGGGCGTGAGCAGCCCGTTCGAGGCCGGCCGCTACCACTCCCTGGTGGTGACCCGGGAGGATCTCCCCGGCGAGCTCCGGCTCACCGCGTGGACGGAGGAAGGGCTGGTGATGGCGGTGCAGCACCGCGAGCTCCCGCGGTTCGGCGTGCAGTTCCACCCCGAATCGATCCTCACGCCGGAGGGCCCCAGGATCGTGGAGAACTTCCTGCGCGCCGGCGACCGAGGTCGGACCGGGCGTTAGCCCGAGCCGGCGGAGGCGGCGGCTCCCTCGCTCGCATCTGCCTCGGCGGCGCGCTCGGCGGCGATCCGCTCGGCCTCCTCGACCAGGACCTCGACGAACCGGTGCTCGGGCACCTTGCCCTTGACCTCGCCTTGCACGATGAGGAAGCCCTGGCCCTTGCCCGCCGCGATGCCCAGGTCGGCCTCGCGCGCCTCACCGGGCCCGTTCACCACGCACCCCATCACCGCCACACGGATCGGCGCCTTGACCCCGCGACGCTCAAGCTCCTCGTGCACCTGCCTGGTGAGCCCCAGGACGTCCACCTCCGCCCGACCGCACGAGGGGCAGGCCACCAGGTCCAGCCCGCGCTTGCGCAGCCCGAGCGACCGGAGGATCCAGGTGGCGACCTTGACCTCCTCGACCGGGTCGTCGGTGAGGGAGACCCGGATCGTGTCGCCGATCCCCTCTGCCAGCAGCGTGCCGATCCCCACCGCGCCCTTCACGGCGCCGGCCGGCATCGGACCGGCCTCGGTCACGCCGAGGTGGAGCGGGTAGTCGCACGTCTCGGCGAGCATCCGGTAGGCGGCGATCATCACCCGGGGGCTCGAGTGCTTGACGGAGACCTTGATGTCGGCGAACCCCTCGTCCTCGAGGATCCGGACCTCGTTCATGGCGCTCTCGACGAGGGCTTCCGGGGTGGGGCCGCCGTGCTTGGCCAGCACGTCCTTCTCCAGCGAGCCGGCGTTCACGCCGATCCGGATCGGCACGCCGCGCGCGCGGGCCTCCTGGGCGATCAGCCGCACCTTGTCCTGGTACCTGATGTTGCCGGGATTGATCCGGAGCCCGTGGACGCCGGCCTCGAGCGCCGCGATCGCGTACTTCCATTGGAAGTGGATGTCGGCAACGACCGGGATCGTGGACTTGGCGGCGATCGCGGGGAGGGCCTCGGCATCCTCCCAGTGCGGCACCGCCACACGGACGATCTCGCACCCCGCAGCAACGAGGGAGGCGATCTGCTGCAGGGTGGCGTTGACGTCCGCCGTCCTGGTGATGGTCATCGATTGGATGCGGATCGGCGCGTCGCCGCCCACCGTGACGTCGCCGATGCGGACCTGGCGGGACCTCCGACGTGGGCTGAGCATCACGTCCAGGCTACCGGCTCACGCGCCGAACACGTGGAACACGACCTGCCGGGTCTTCGGCTCGTCCATCTCGAACAGCAGGAGCCGCTGCCACCGCCCGAACATCGGCTCGCCCGCCGTCACCGGAACGAGCTGCGACGTGGCCGACAGCAGCATCGACTTCACGTGCGAGTGCCCGTTCCGTCGCTCGTGGCTCTCGTCCAGGTTCTGGGTCCGCCGGTCGAGGTCGTCGTGCGCGTAATACCCGTCCTCGGGCACCAGGCGCAGCAGACGGTTGCGGAAGTCCTCGAGCGCGCCGTCCTCCCACTCGTTGATCAGGAGCGCGCAGGTGGTGTGGGCACAGAAGGCCACCGCGGCGCCGTCGGTCACGCCGGAGTCCTTGATCGCCCGCTGCAGCTCCTCCGTCAGGTCCATCCAGCCGTACCGGCCGGGGACCTCGACCTCGACCGTCCCGGTCCACGACTTCACGAGGCCCTCCTTGTCTCGGTCGCCGTGGCGACCGGTAGCTCGAACGTGAACGTGCTGCCCTTGCCGATCTCGCTCTCGGCCCGGATCCGGCCGCCGTGCGCCTCGACCACGGAGCGTGCGATGGCCAGGCCGATCCCGGTCCCGCCGTCCTTGTGCGAGCGCGACGGGTCGACCCGGTAGAAGCGCTCGAACAGCCGGGGCAGGTGCTCGGGAGCGATGCCGGGCCCGGTGTCCGCGACGGCGACCTCGCACGCCCCGTCCGACCGCCGAGCCGACACCACCACGCGGCCTCCCGCGGGGGTGAACCGGACGGCGTTGTCGAGCAGGTTGAACAGCACCTGGTGGACCCGCTCCCGGTCCACGAAGATGGGGGGCAGGTCGTCGGGCACCAGGTCCTGGATGGCCACCCCGCGGTCGGCCCGAGCCACCTCGATCTCGGACAGCACCTGCGAGACCAGCGGATGCAGCGGCACCGGCTCCCGCTGCAGCGGTGTCTCGCCCGACTCGAGCCGCGACAGGTCCAGCAGCCGGTCGACCAGCCGGCCCAGCCGCTCCGACTGCGAGAGCATCACCTGGAGGGTCTCCGGGTCGGGCGATTCCACGCCGTCGAGCAGGTTCTCGAGGTGCGCGCGGAGCGCGGAGATCGGCGTCTTCAGCTCGTGCGAGACGTTCGCGACGAGGTCGCGCCGGAGCTGCTCCAGGCTCTCGAGCTCGGCGCTCATCCGGTTGAACGCGGTCGCGAGCTGCCCCACCTCGTCGCGCGAGCGGGTATGCACGCGCTGGCCGTAGTCGCCTCGCTCCATCTTCCTGGCGGCCTGCGCCATGTCGCGGAGGGGCTGCGTCATCCCCCGGGCCAGCCATCGGGCCAGCCCCAGGGCCACCGCGCCGGCCAGCGCGCCGGCCAGCAGGAACTGCCACCAGAAGTCGGCCAGGAACCGGAAGGTCGCGCTGATCCGGCCGAACATCCCCCGCCCCACGGCGGGTCGGACCGCGTACACGAGATGGTCCAGGGCCCCGTCGCGGATGACCGGGACCACCGCGTACTGGAGCTCCTCGGTGGTCCCCACGTGGACGAGCCCGTCCCGGAAGATCGGCAGCCGCGCCGTCGGCGTGCCGGAGAGGACCGTGCCGTCGACGCCGACGCTCACGATCGTGATGCTCTGGGGGGGGTGGCCGAGCGTCCCCCCCGCGTACCGACGGGCCGCCGTGAGCAGCTGCAGCCGGTCCGACGTCTGCGAGGTGTTCCGGAGGGCGTAGCCGAGCATGAGGAAGATCAGCACCACGGTGATGGCCACGGCGAAGACGATCGTCGATCCGAGCTTGGCGCGGATCGTGGGGAGTCGGTCGAGCGGCCTCATGCCGGCCGGTCCCGGAACGCGTAGCCCACGCCGTGGACGGTGCGGATGAACCTCGGCTCGGCCCCGTCCTCGCCGAGCTTGCGGCGGATCCTCGCGACGTGCGAGTCGACCACCCGCCCGCCGGCGAAGTCGCGGTACCCCCACACGCGGTCCATCAGCTGCTCGCGGGTGAAGACCACCCCCGGCTCGCGGGCCAGGGTCAGCAGGATCTCGAACTCGAGCGGCGTCAGCTGGACCTCGGCGCCGTCGACGGTCACCCGCCGCCGCGACGGGTCCACCGTGAGCGGACCGCGCTCGAGCGGGTCGGCGCTCGCGACGGCGCCGATCCGATCCACCCGGCGCAGGATCGCCTTGACCCGCACCGCCAGCTCGCGCAGCGAGAACGGCTTGGTCAGGTAGTCGTCTGCGCCCACGGCGAACCCGGCCACCTTGTCCGCCTCCTCGGTCCGCGCCGTGAGCATCAGCACGGGGATCCAGCGCTCGCGCTGGATCTCCTTGCAGACCTCCAGCCCGTCCATGCCCGGCAGCATCAGGTCGAGCACCACCAGGTCGGGCTGGGACTCGGACGCCGCTCCGATCGCCGCGGGACCGTCCGAGGCCACCACCACGTGGTACCCCTCGCTCTCCAGCCGGGCCCGGACCGCTTCGGCGATGGCCTCCTCGTCGTCCACGACGAGCACGGTCTGCTGGCTCACGGCAGCATCGTATCCGCAGCGTGTGGAGGACCTCCCGGGGGCATGTGGAGAACTTGTGGCGGCGCGGGCCTACGGGTTGAGCGGGAGCGGTTTGACCAGGTCGAGGTAGACCGTGGCCATCACCAGCAGCACGAAGAACGCCGCGACGGCCGCCGAGATCGGGACCAGCTTGCGGGGGTCGATCTTCCGGCCTCGCAGCTTCTCGATCGCCAGGACCGACAGGTGTCCGCCGTCGAACGGCGGAAGCGGCAGCAGGTTCAGCAGGCCGATGAACACGTTCACGAACGCGAAGATCGACAGGATGTCCCAGAACCGCTGCCCGGCGGCGATGCTGCCCGTGGCCCGTCCGATCCCGATCACGCTGGCCACGTCGCTCGTCCTGCGCGGTGCGTCCGTGAACAGCAGGTCGGCGATCCGGCCGATCCCCTCCGGTCCGAAGGCTCGGGCGAAGCTCGCCACCGAGTTGCTCACGGAGCTCCCCACGAGCCGCACCCCGCCGGTCATCGACCCGACCACCCCGGCGGTGCGACGGGCCTCCGGCGAGGTCAGCTCGACGCCGATCCGCCCCACCTCCCGGCCGGCCACGGTGGAGAGCCTCGGGGTCACCGTGACCGGGACGATCCGGCCCTCCCGCTCGACCTGCAGCGTCAGCT
This sequence comes from Candidatus Velamenicoccus archaeovorus, assembly GCA_041946645.1. Taxonomy (GTDB): domain Bacteria; phylum Actinomycetota; class UBA4738; order UBA4738; family HRBIN12; genus DASQQQ01. The sequence continues at coordinate 8,774 of JBHGAT010000009.1, forward strand.
GGCGGCCGACGTTGCGGCGCGTCTCCCTGGCCACCTGCGCGCCGGTCGGACGCTCGATCCCGTCCACGGCCACGATCCGGTCCCCTGGGCGCAGCCCCGCCTGGGAGGCCGGCGAGATCTGCCCGCCGAGCCTGGGGACCACCGTGGCCACGACCGGGCTCCGCAGGAGCACGGGCTCGCCGACCGCGCCGAGCCAGACGGCGAAGAGCAGGAAGGCCAGCACGAAGTGGGTGGCCGGCCCGGCCACCACCACCAGCGCACGCTGCCACGCCGGCTTGGCCGAGTAGGTCCTCGGGAGATCGTCCGGCGCGATCTGCTCGAACGGGTTCATCCCGGCGATCCGCACGTAGCCGCCCGCGGGGAGCCACTTGAACCCGTACTCCGTCTCGCCGCGGCGGGTGGACCAGATCCGCGGCCCGAACCCCACGAAGAACTCGTCGACCTTGAACCCGAACCCCTTGGCCACGGCGAAGTGCGCGGCCTCGTGGATCACGATCACGAGGATCAGGGCGACGACGAAGGCGACGACGCCGACGGTCCCGGCCATCAGGGCACCGGGCTCACCGGGCGTCGATGATCTCGGCGGCTCGACGCCGGGCCCAGGCGTCGGCCCGCTCGAGGTTCACCACGGAGACCACGGACGCCGGCGCCTCGTGCTCGTCCACCACCGCCTGCACCACCTCGACGATCCGGGTGAGCGGGACCTTGCCTTCGAGGAACGCCATGACCGCCACCTCGTTGGCCGCGCTCATCACGGCCGGGAACGTGAGCCCCAGCTCCCCGACGCGGTAGGCGAGATCGATCGCGGGGAACGCCTCGCGGTCCACCGGTTCGAACGTCAGCTTCCTGTCGGCGAGCGGCACGGGCTCGATACCGGTCGGGAGCCGCTCCGGCCACGCCAGGGCCAGCTGGATCGGCAGGCGCATGTCCGGGAGCGCGAACTGGGCGATCATCGTGCCGTCCCGGAACTCGGCCAGGGCGTGCACGATGCCCTCGGGATGCAGCACCACGTGGATCTGCGGGTACTCGAGGCTGAAGAGGTAGTGCGCCTCGATCACCTCGAGCCCCTTGTTCATCAGCGTGGCCGAGTCGATCGTGATCTTGGGTCCCATCTGCCAGACGGGATGGGCCAGGGCCTCCTTGACCGAGGCCCGGGCCAGCTCGCTGCGGGTCCAGCCCCGGAACGGGCCCCCGGACCCGGTGATGATCACGCGCTTCACGTCCTCGCGCCGCTCGCCCCGGAGGACCTGGGCCAGCGCCGCGTGCTCCGAGTCCACGGGGACCAGACGCTCGGGCTCGCCCTTGATCAGGTCCATCACGAGCTCGCCGCCGATCACCAGGCTCTCCTTGTTGGCCAGCGCGAGGATCTTGCCGCTCTGCAGCGACGCCAACGTCGGCGCGAGCCCGGCCGCCCCCACCAGCGCGTTGACGACCATGTCGGCCTCGACGTCCCGGGCCAGCCGCTCGGACGCGTCCGGCCCGACCAGGATCTCGACGTTGGGCACGTTGGCGCCGAGCATCTCGCGGAGCTCCTTCGCGGCCTCCTCGTCGGCCATGGCCACGAACTGGGGCAGGAACTCGCGGATCTGCCCCACCAGCAGCTCGTGGTTGGTGCCGGCGGAGAGCCCCACGACCTTGAACCGGTCGGGGTTCCGTCGGACCACGTCGAGGGCCTGGGTTCCCACGGAGCCCGTGGAGCCGAGGATGATGAGCGAGCGCATCGTTCCAAGATTACCCCGGGATCCCCGGATCGAGCGCAACCGGTGGTCAGACCTTGGGGCGACCTGCCCCGGCCGGCGCGCCCGCCTACAGCAGGATCAACCGGAGGAAGAAGTAGGCGGCGGGAGCCACGAACAGCACGGAGTCGATCCGGTCGAGCACGCCGCCGTGGCCCGGCAGGATGCTGCCCATGTCCTTGAGGCCGAGATCGCGCTTCAGCAGCGACTCGGCCAGGTCGCCCAGCGGCGCGAAGACGGCCACGACGACGGCCAGCCCGACGGCTCGGGGCAGGGTGTTCAAGACGTCGATCGAGGTGACCAGCCCCGCGGACACGGCGATCACCACCAGCGTGGCGCCCAGCGCCCCCTCGACCGACTTCTTCGGGCTGATGGTCGGGGCCAGGGGGCGGCTCCCCCACCACGAGCCGACGATGAACGCGGCCGTGTCGTACGCGAACGTCAGCCCGATCACCGACACGGTGACCGCTCGCGCATCCGGCCCGTCGAGCAGCGCCAGCGCGTAGCCGGCCAGCAGCGGGACGTAGGCCACGCCGAGGGCCGTGAGGCCGACGTTGGCCGCGACGCCCTTGCGGTGCTGCGCAGGCACGGCCATGTACCACAGGAACGTGGCGAACACCGAGAGCACGAGCATCGCGAGCATCGCCGCCTCGCCCCGGAAGTAGCCGGCGGCGAGGACCAGCGCGCCGGACACGAGCCCGAGCGCCGTGGCCGGCTGATGGTGCTGCTTCTGCAGGGCCCGGTAGAACTCGCCCTGGGCCCACAGGACGATGATCCCGGCCACCACGGCGAACGCCCCCGCGGCGATCGCGATGCTGCCGACCGCCAGGCCGGCCAGCACCAGCCCGGTGAGGAAGGCCGCGGGCACGTCACGGCCGCCGCGACCGGTCTCGAGCTCGGCCCCCACCTCGACCGCGGTGGGCTCCTGCCAGCTCGGGCCGCCCAGGCCCTCGGGACCGACCCGCACGGTGCGCGTCGGAGCCGGCTCCTCCTCGATCTCCTCAGCCTCCTCCTCGCCGAACAGGTCGGGCAACGTGGTGGCGGGCCCCTCCCCGGCCGGTACACGCGGTTCCGCCCCGCCCTCATCCCGCACGGATTCGGCGAAGTGCTCGGCGGCCGCTTCGACGGCCTCGGGCGAGGGCGCTTCCTCGCCCCGGACCCCCTCGTCGAGCTCGGCCTCCGTCCCCTCGTCGGGCTCGGCACCGGGCAGGTCCACGTAGGCATCCGGGGGTCGCATGAAGCTCTCGACCGAGATCGCGGGCTCCGCGTCCTCCTCGTCGTCCCGGTCGAGGGTCGAGGGCTCGCCGGTCCCTCCGACGTCGGCCGGCTCGGCTGGGGGAGCGTGCTCCGCCTCCCACGTCCCGGCCCCGGTCGGAGCCGACGGCTCGAACAGCCCCTCCTGCCCCGGGCCGGGGGCGGGTGCGTGCGGCTCCTCGTCCTCGGGCCCGGTGGACCCGGAGGGCTCATCCCGGGGCTCGCGGCGGGTGGACATCTCGGTCTCGGGCCAGTCCACGTCCTGGATCGGCGCGAAGAACTTGTCGAGGTCCTCGAACAGGTCGTCCTTCTTGTCGCCCTCGGGCACTAGATCTCCTTGAGCTCCTGCTCCTTGTGAGCGATGGTCTCGTCGATCTCGGCCACGTGCCGATCCGTCAGCTTCTGCAGCTCCTTCTCGGAGCGCACGAGGTCATCTTCAGAGATTGCGCGGTCACGCTCAAGCTTTTCCAGCTCTTCCTTGGAATGGCGGCGGATGTTCCTGACCGCAACCCGGGCCTCCTCGCCGCGCTGGTGGACCAGCTTGACCAGGTCCTTCCGTCGCTCCTCGGTGAGCTGCGGGAACCCCAGGCGGATCACGTTGCCGTCGTTGGACGGCGTGATGCCCAGGTCGCTCGCCAGGATGGCCTTCTCCATCGCCGGGATGGCGTTCTTGTCGTACGGCGTGATCAGGAGCGTGCGGGGCTCCGGCACGGAGAACGAGGCCAGCTGTTGGATCGGCACCTGCGTACCGTAGTAGTCCACGGTGATCCGCGAGAGCAGGCCGGGCGTGGCCCGTCCCGTGCGGATGCCCGCGAGCTCCTCCCGCAGGACGGAGACCGCCTTGCTCATCTTCTGCGACGCCTCGGTGAGCGCCGAGTCGACCGTCATCGGGCACCTCCGTGCACGAGCGTCCCGATCGACTCGCCCGACACCGCGCGGCGGATGTTCCCCTCCCGCCCGAAGTCGAACACGATGATCGGCAGCTTGTTCTCCATGCAGAGCGAGATGGCGGTGGCGTCCATCACCTGGTAGCCCTCGCGCAGCACATCGAGGTACTCGATCGTGTCGAACCGCTTGGCCTGCGGATCGACCTTGGGATCGGCGTCGTACACGCCGTCCACCTTGGTCCCCTTCAAGATGGCCTCGGCGTGGATCTCGAGGGCGCGCTGCGCCGCCGTGGTATCCGTGGAGAAGTAGGGAGCCCCGAGCCCGGCCGCGAAGATCACGATGCGCCCCTTCTCCAGGTGACGGATCGCCCGCAGCGGGATGTACGGCTCGGCGATCTGCGCCATGTTGATGGCCGTCTGGACCCGGGTGGTCACGTGCAGCTTCTCCAGGGCGTCCTGCAGCGCAAGGGCGTTCATGACCGTCGCCAGCATGCCCATGTAGTCGGCCCGGGCCCGGTCGATCCCGGGCGCCTGGCGACCTCGGAAGATGTTGCCGCCCCCGACGACGACCGCGGTCTGGACGCCGAGGTCCACGACCTCGGCGAGCTGCTGCGCGAGCAACGCGGTCGACGCGGTGGAGATGCCGTAGCCGGTCTCGGCCGGGGCGAAGGCATCGCCGGAGAGCTTCAGCAGGACGCGCCCGTACGTGGGGCGGGCCCGACGGACCGGAGCCTCCGGCTCACCCATCCCGCCCCCCTCCGTCCGCGTCCTCCTCGCCGAGCTTGTATCGGACGAAGCGCCGGACCGCAACCTTCTCGCCGACCCTGGCCCCGACCTCGTCCAGGAGCTGCCGGATCGTCTTGGCGTCGTCGCGGACGAAGGGCTGGTCCAGCAGGACGTGCTCCTCGTAGAAGCTGTTGAGCTTGCCCTCGACGATCTTGGGCACCACGTCGTCGGGCTTGCCCATCTCCCTGGCCTGAGCCTCGAAGACGTGCCGCTGGTGGTCGAGCACCTCGGCCGGCACGTCGTCGCGGGTCAGCCACGTCGGCGCAGCCGGGCTGGCCACGTGGAGGGCAAGGTCCTTGGCCAGCTGGCGGAAGTCGTCGGTGTTGGCCACGAAGTCCGTCTCGCAGTTGACCTCGACCAGCGAGCCCACGGTGCTGTTGAAGTGGATGTAGCTCTCGATCCGTCCCTGGTTGGCCGTCCGGTTGGCCCGCTTGGCCGCCGAGGCCAGACCGCGCTCCTGGAGCAGCTGGGTGGCCCTGTCCAGGTCGCCGTCGGCGTCCTGCAGCGCCTTCTTGCAGTCCATCATGCCCGCCCCGGTGAGCTCCCGGAGCTGCTTGACCTGCGCTGCGCTGATGTCGGCCACGTCAGCTCGCTCCGTCGGTCGGGGACGCCGCTTCGGCGGTCGCGGTCGTGGTCGCGGTCGCGGTCGCAGGGACGGTGCCCTCGGCCGGCGCATCCGGCTCGGGCTCGATCTCGGGTCCGGAGGCGCGGGTCACGATCTCCTCGCGGCCGATCCGGCGTCCTTCCGCGATGGCGTCGGCGACCACCCGTGTCACCAGGGCGACCGAGCGGATGGCGTCGTCGTTGCCGGGGATCACGTAGTCCACCTCGTCCGGGTCGCAGTTGGTGTCCACGATGGCCACCACCGGCAGGCCGAGCTTGCGAGCCTCGCTGACCGCGATGTGCTCCTTCTTGGTGTCGATCACGAAGACGGCGTCGGGCAGCCGCTCGAGGTCCTGCATGCCGCCCAGGTTGCGCTCGAGCTTCTCCTTCTCGTGGCGGAGCTTGAGCACCTCCTTCTTGGGGAGGAACCCGAAGGCGCCACCACGCTCCATCTCCCGCAGCTCGCGCAGACGGAGCAGGCGCCGCGACACCGTCTGGAAGTTGGTGAGCATGCCGCCGAGCCACCGGGTGGTCACGAACGGCATCCCCACGCGGCCGGCCTCCTCGGCCACCACCTCCTGGGCCTGCTTCTTGGTCCCCACGAACAGGACGATGCCGCCGCGACGGGCCAGCTCGCGGACGTACTGGTAGGCCCCCTCGATGCCGACGAGCGTCTTCTCGAGGTCGATGATGTAGATGCCGGACCGCTCCCCGTACAGGTACCGACCCATCTTCGGGTTCCAGCGCCTCGTCTGGTGCCCGAAGTGGATCCCCGCCTCGAGGAGCTCCCGCCTGGTGACGACAGGCATGGCAGCCTCCTTCCGGTTGTCTCCTCCGTCCGGTTCCGCCCGCCCCCGGCCCGACGGATCGGGACCCCGGAGGCGATCCCCGGACGTGCGTGCTCGGCGCGAGCGCCGGCGAGGTGGCAGTCTACCAGCGGTTCCTGGCCCGGGTGGGCCTCAGCGCCGGCGGAGCTTGACCGGCTGCTCGGGGACGTCCGGCTCGCCCGCGATCCACCGGTAGGTGAACCCGGCCAGGAACCCCACGTGCAGCACGTTGGCCAGCAGCGCGTACACCCAGCTGGCCAGCGACGGGTTCACGGTGAGGTCGTTCGAGCTCGGCGCGAACGCCACGAGCAGCGGCAGCGAGAGGAACACGTAGAGCATCGCGAACAGCAGGTTGCGGCTCCCCGGCATCAGTGACGCCCGGGCCGCCCGGCGCATCGTCTCCTGCAGACCCCGGCGCTCCCGGATGGCCGCGGCCGGGACGTAGACGAAGAAGAACATCGTGGCCACCAGGATCGCCACGGACCCGAAGAACCCAAGGCCCGGACCGAGGAACGGCAGGACCACGGTCCCGGCGATCATCAAGCTCATCGAGAGCACGTTCACGGCCAGGACGATGGGGAACGCGCGGAGGCCGCGCAACGCCCCCTCGGCCGGCCGGCCCTCGGCCTCGAGCGCTTGGACCACGAGGCCGGTCACCACGGCCACGAACAGCGCTCGGATCGCCAGGAACACCCCGCCCCAGACCAGCCCCGCCACCCCGAACCCGAAGATGGCCACGCCGTTGTAGGTGTCCCAGTAGGTCCCGATGGGGGGCAGGGCGGCCACGTACACGAGGCGGCCGGCCGGCCCCTCGAGCCCCAGGGCCACCATGCCGAGCCATCCGCCCAGCACGAACAGCAACGTGATCGCCAGCAGCGGGGGCGACGATCCCACGATCAGGAGCCCACGACCCAGGCTCCGCGACACGGAGGGCAGCCGCGACTCGCCGGTCCCCCGGGCCATCCACCGGAGGAACCCGGGGACCTCGGCCCGCTGGGGCTCGGTCCGCGCGCGCTCGGGCGGTTCGCGGGTGGCCAGGCCCTTCGCGGTGCCCCCCGAGGCGGGCGACGGACGGCGGTCGGCGGCGGAGCGTCCCTTGCGACGGCGCTTGCTCACGGACCAGGGCCCTCCCCGTCCGCATCCACGTCCTCCCAGGCCTCCCAGGCGGGCGGACCCACCCGGCGGGCCGCCAGGCGGGCCGGGAGCAGCACCACGCCCAGGACGATGACGAACGCGATCGCGTACGTGCCGAACAGCCGCCCGAGATCCAGCCGGGTCGGCGACGGGACGTCCACCAGCGTCCCGTCGGGGTCGTGCACCCAGGCGACCAGGCCCGCCTGCCGGCCGCCCTTGGAGGCCACCAGCGTGTCCCCGGCCAGCGCGATGGGGCCGACCAGCCCCGCGGAAGGAGCGCTCTGCCACACCAGGTTGCCGGAGGCGGCATCGACCGCCACCAGGCGTCCATCGTTCAGGCCGACCAGCACGGACCCCCCAGACACGACCGGCGAGCTCCGCACGACGAGCTGGTTGAACTGGTGGTCCCAGACCCGCGTGCCGGTCGCGACGTCGAGGCGGTACAGACCGCCGGAGACGTCCACGGCGTACACGGCGTCGGCCGTCACGGCCGGAGCGTTGGCGGGTGAGAAGAGCGAGAGCGCCAGACGGCTCCACCGCTCGGCGCCGTCGGCGGCCGCCAAGGCGTGGACGGAGCGGTCGGCCACCCCGGCCACCACGGAGCCGTCCACCACCGCAGGCGCCGACCCGGACGATCCGGCCACCGATGGCGTGAAGCGCCAGGCCACCTCGCCGCCGTCCTCGTCCATGGCCACGAGCTCGGCCCGCTGGCCGTCGGTGTCACGGCTGGTCACGAACACCCGGCCGTCCGCCACGGCGACGGGAGCGAGCACCTCGCCGAGCGTCTCGGCGGTCCACGCCACCGAGCCGTCGTCGAGCGCGACGGCCGAGACCGTGCCGTCGTCGTCGACCACGAACGCCCGCTCGCCGTCGACGGTCACGCCGCTCCGGCTCGGGGCGTCGAGCGGGATCCGCCAGAGCTCGGTCCGGTCCTTCAGCGCGATGGCCACGAGGGCGCCGCGCCCATCGTCACCCGCCTCCGTGAACAGGAGGATCGAGCGGCCTTCGACGGACGCCACGGCCGGCATCGCGAGCGGTCCCCCGGAGCGGTCGACCTGCCACCGCTGGCGGCCGGTGCCGAGGTCGACGGCGTAGATCGCCGTGGTCCCCACCGCGAACGCGGTCCCCCCGCGCACCACCGGCCCGGACAGCGCGCCCTCCGGGGGCCGGAAGGTCCAGAGCTGCCGGTACGGCGGGGCCGGCCCGGACCCGCGCGAACCCTCATGCGCCGCCGAGCCCTGGAACTGCGGCCAATCGGCGCCGGGGGTGGACGCCCGGGCCGGGACGGCGACGAGCCAGAGGGCGGCCGACGCCACGAGGGCGGCGGACGCCACGAGGGCGGCGGAGCAGGGTCGGCGGATCGGGTGTGGAGACAGAGGGGACCTCCGGGGCGCGGCCGGCCCATTGTAGGCGCCCCGATCCGACCCCGACCGGGATGCGGGTGCTGGCCGTCGACGGCGCCGACGTGGCGTTCCCCCCGATGGGGGCGGCGGTCGGCAGGGGGGCCAGCGCGATCAGGTCCACCACGCTCGGCGGCGACAGGTGGTCGAACGGGTCGACGTACGCCCCGTCGAGCTTGACGCCGAAGTGCAGGTGCGCCGGCGCCGCCCCCGGATGTCCCAGCCCCGACAGCGCCACCACGTCGCCGCCCGCCACCACGTCGCCCGTGCGCACGAGCAGGGCCGAGAGCCAGGAGTACGTGCTCACCAGCCCGCCCCCGTGGTCGATCGAGAGGAACAGCTCGCCGCCGACCGGTCCGGCGAAGGTCACGACGCCGGCGGCCGCCGCCCGGACGGGCGTGCCGATGGCCGTGGCGATGTCGATGCCCCGGTGGCCGGATCCGTACGGGGTGAGGGGAGGGTCGAACCCGCGGATCACCGCGCCCACCACCGGCCACGTCCAGCCGCCCCAGGCCGCCGCGGGCGGCGCCCAGATCGCCCACGACAGCACGGACGCCAGGCCGAGGGTGAGGATCGATGACCGCGCCCACCGTCGCACGTGGACCTCCCGCATCTGCGCTTCCCCCAACGGAAGGCGCAGGCTATGCGGGCTCCGGACCCCGTGCAGTGAACGAGGTCACACCCCGGCAGATCGTCCGGAGCTCGGCGACCGCGAGCGATCGCTCGCGCTGGCCACCGTCAGTCGGACTCGACGAACTGGAGCCGCAGCTGGTTGACGGCCTTGGTGTGGATCTGACAGACGCGCGACTCGGTCACGCCCAGGATCTCGCCGATCTCCGCGAGCGTGAGCCCCTCGAAGTAATAGAGCGTCACGACGATCTTCTCGCGTTCCGAGAGCGAGTTGATCGCCGCCGCCAGGAGCCCTCGGGTCTCCTGCCCCTCGAGACCGGTGGTGGGGTCCACGCCCTTGTCGGCCAGCGTGTCGAGCAACGACACCTGCTCCCCCCGATCGTTCCCGACGGACAGCAGCTCGTCCAGCGCCAGCACGGAGACGAACGAGATCTGGTTGATCACATCGTGGAGCTCCGAGATCGAGACGCCGAGCCGCTCGGCCACCTCGCGCTCGGTGGGGGCACGCTTCAGCATCGTCTCCAGGTCCTGGTAGGCCTTCTCGATCTCGCGGGCCTTGAACCGCACGGAGCGCGGGACCCAGTCCATGGCCCGGAGCTCGTCGATGATGGCGCCCTTGATCCGCGGGATCGCGTACGTCTCGAACTTGTTGCCGCGGGCCGGCTCGAACTTCTCGAGGCCGTCGATCAGCCCGAACATGCCGTAGGACACCAGGTCGGCCTGCTCCACGCTGGCCGGGAGGCCGGTGGCCACGCGGCTGGCCACGTACTTGACCAGCGGCGCGTAGTGGAGGATCAGGCGCTCGCGCGCCTCGGCCGAGTGGCTCCGCTTGAACTCCTCCCACAGGAGCGCGAGCTCGTCCTGGGGGCCGGGGTCCGCCGTGGCCACGGCCGCCCCGGCCCGCGACCGGGCCGCGGGCTTGGCCGCG
>JBHGAT010000090.1:0-6779 GCA_041946645.1 Candidatus Velamenicoccus archaeovorus
CACATCATCCAGCCGGTCGTGGTGAACCAGGAGAACCGGTCCTCCGGGCCGAGGTCGCAATGCAGGCTCAGCGACTTCAGGTGCTCGAGCAGGATCCCACCGTGCCCCTGCACGATCGCCTTGGGCAGGCCCGTCGTCCCCGAGGAGTAGAGGATCCACAGCGGATGCTCGAAGGGCACCGGGACGGGCTCGGGCTCCGCCGGCTCGGAGAGGAGCTCGTCCCAGGGGGTCGCGCCGTCGAGCTCGGCGGACGCGAGCTCCTCGCGGAGGGCGGGGACCAGCACGGTCGCGCGGAGCGTGGGGAGCTCGCGGCGGATCTCGGCCAGGACGGGGAGCCGGTCGTACCCCTTGCCGCCGTAGCGGTAGCCGTCGACGGCGATGAGCACGGTGGGCTCGATCTGCCGGAACCGGTCGGTCACGGCGCGGGCGCCGAAGTCCGGAGAGCACGAGGACCAGACCGCACCGAGGCTCGCCGTCGCCAGGAACGCGATCAGGGCCTCCGGTCGGTTCGAGACGATCGCGCACACCCGGTCGCCGCGCCGCACACCAAGCCGGCGGAGCCCCGCCGCCGCGGCTCCCACCCGGGCGACCACCTCGGCTCGCGAGAGCGATCCGAGCGCGCCGGACTCGTCGCCGGACAGGACGGCCGTCCCCTCGTCGCGGCGCGCGAGCGCGTGCTCCGCGTAGTTCAGCTCCCCGCCGGGGAACCAGACGGCGCCGGGCATCCGCCGGTCGGGGAGCACGGCGTCGGGCCGGCGATGCCAGCGCAGCTCGAAGAAGTCCGAGAGGGACGACCAGAAGCCCTCGAGGTCGTCGACCGACCATGCCCAGAGCTCGTCGTAGCCGTCGAACGACCGGCTCCGCTCCTCGCGGAGCCACGCGAGGTACCGGGCCAGGTTCGATCGCGCGATCCGCTCCTCGGAGGGGCGCCACAGGACGTCGCCCTGGACCACCATCGCTCGGTCCATCGTAGTTCGCGCGGTGCGCGGGGTGGCCGGTGCCGTCTCAGGCGTCGGGGGCCGGGTGCCCGACGCAGAGCAGGTAGAGGGGCGTCTCCTCGGCCTCCAGCCCGAGCACCGCCCCGACCGCCTCGTCCCGGAAGGCACCGATCGGCACCGCGCCGAGTCCGAGCGCGACCGACTCGAGGAGGACGTTCTGGGCGGCGTGACCCGCCTCGAGGAGCACGTATCGTTCGGCCCGGTCCCCGTACTTCACCTCGGTCCGGGCAACGACGCCGGTGACCACCAGGACCGCCGGGGCATCCCGCACGGGCGCCTGCCCGAGCGCCGCGAGGGCGAGCGGTCCCCGGAGGTCGGCGCCGGTCACGGCCTCGACCTGGTGGCCGTTGGGCAGGTAGTGGAACAGCCCGGCCTCGGTCACCGCGTAGACCTCGAGCGGGTAGAGCGCACCGGCCGAGGGCGCGGTCCGCCCGCCCCACCTCGCGGTGACGCCCTGCGCGGCCCACAGGAGCTGTCCGAGCTCCGATGCGGTGAGCGGCTCGTCCGTGAAGTCCCGGATGGACCGGCGGGATGCGAGCGCCGCCTCCAGCGACACGGACCCCCGGGTCGTGGGCGACGGCAGGTCCACGATCGCACCGGTCGAGTGGGGCGTTCCGCTGATCGAGGCGGTGTGGGGCGGGCCGGAGCCCGCCGACCCAAGCGTCGCTCGGGACGCGCTTCCGGTCCCGGACCCCGCGCACGACGTGAGGATCAGCCACACCAGCACGGCACGCGCTCGGCGCATCGCCCGCCCTCCGTCCCCAGCCTGGGGCGCTCGGGACCGCCACACCGGTGCCGAACGTCCCTGCATGACGAGGACCGCCGACGGCTAGGCTGTCGGGACCGACCGGGGGGAGCTCGATGGCCGAGCGCGCGGACGTGCGGCGCTACCTGGACAACCTGCAGGACGAGATCGACAGCGCGGCCCTGTACGAAGCGATGGCCGAGCGCGAGCACCAGCCCGAGCTGGTCGCCCTCTACCGCAAGCTCCGCGAGATCGAGCTCCGGCACGCGGCGTTCTGGGAGGACCGGCTGCGGGACGCCGGAGCGCCGGTCCCGCGCCCTCGGATCACGGGGCGGGCTCGGGTCCTGCGGTGGCTGGCCCGTCGGTTCGGTCCCCGGCTGGTCCTGCCGACCGTGGCCTCGCTCGAGGAGATCAACCAGCACATGTACGATCCCCAGCCCGAGACGGCGGGGACCACGCTCCCGGGCGACGAGCGCTCGCACGCGCGGCTCCTGCGGACCCTCGCCGGTCCCACGCGCCGGGGGCTCGAGGGCGGCACCCTCGCGCAGCTCGAGGGGCGGCACCGCTCGGTGGGCGGCAACGCCCTCCGGGCGGCGGTCCTCGGCGCCAACGACGGGCTCACCTCCAACCTCAGCCTGGTGATGGGCGTGGCGGGGGCCAGCGTCTCGAACGACGCGGTGATCATCGCCGGGCTGTCCGGCCTGCTCGCCGGGGCGTTCTCGATGGCGCTGGGGGAGTGGATCTCGGTCAAGAGCTCGCGGGAGCTGTACGAGCGGCAGATCGCCGTCGAGCGCGAGGAGATCGCCACGATCCCCGACGAGGAGCAGGAGGAGCTCAGCCTGATCTACCAGGCCAAGGGGATGCGGAAGGAGGCGGCCGACGAGTTCGCGGCGCTGCTGATCCAGGACCAGGCCGCGGCGCTCGACGCGATGGCCCGGGAGGAGCTCGGGATCGATCCGCAGGAGCTCGGCGGCTCGCCGCGGGTGGCGGCGCTCACCTCGTTCGTGCTGTTCGCGCTCGGCGCGGTGATCCCGCTCCTGCCGTTCCTGGTCGGTTCCGGCGTCGCCGCCACGACGGCCAGCCTGGTCGCGTCCGGCGTCGGACTGTTCCTGATCGGTGCGGCCATCACGCTGATCACCGGCCGCGGCGCGATCGCCTCGGGGGTCCGCCAGCTGGTGCTCGGCCTGGCCGCCGCCGGCGTGACCTACGGGATCGGCAGCCTGGTGGGCACCGCCCTGGGCTGAGCGAGGACCCCCTCCGGACACGGGCTTCCCCGGCGAGACGTATCGCGCTACGATACGAGGGAGCGATCCGCCGGAGCGGAGCGGGGCATCCCAGACCGCGAGAGCGGAGGTGAGCACGATGAACGGGACGCAGGTTCCGGTTCGTCCGCGGTTCAGCCGGGGTCAGGAACGCCGGCCGCACTCCCCCCAGGAAGGCACCCCCCGGTTCAGCCGTGGCCAGGAGGTGGAGGGACCCTCGCACGAGAAGGTGCACGAGGGCGAGTTCGCCGAGGGCCAGGAGGAGCGGGAGCACCACCCGGAGGGCGAGCTGCACGGGCGGTTCAGCCGGGGCCAGGAGCACGGTCGCCGCTGACCCGGGCCGGCGGCTCGCATCGCCCGGTGGTCACGGTGCTCGGTGACGAGGCCCGCCTCGTCGAGCCGGAGCACCGTGACCCCGACGGGCTCCGGCTCCTCGCCATCCACCCCAGCGCGGACCGAGCGGCGATCGCATCGGCGTCGTGGGTGCTCGCAGCGCCGCGGGTCGGGTAGCATCGTCCCTCCCGAGGAACGGAGGGAGCCCGTGACCAGCCCGATCGTCGCCCTCGCCCTGCTCCTTCCGCTCTGGCTCGTGCCGGTGTCCGGGACCCGCGCCGCAGCCTCCGCGGACCCGGTGATCACGGCCGCCGGCGACATCGCGAGCGGCGGTGAACCGAGCGAGCCTCAGATCAGGACCGCGCGCCTCGTGCGATCGATCGGTCCGACCGCAGCCCTCACGCTCGGCGACAACCAGTACCCGGACGGTGCCCTCGCCGACTTCGAGAGCTCGTACGACCCGACGTGGGGTCGGTTCACGTCGATCACGCGCCCGGTGCCCGGGAACCACGACTATCACATCGCGGGTGCCGACGGGTACTTCGACTACTTCGGCCCGCGGGCCCATCGTTCCCACGGCGGGTACTACAGCTACGACCTGGGGGACTGGCACCTCGTAGCCGTGAACTCCGGCACCGGCGCCATCTCCGACCGGCAGCTCCGATGGGTCCGGCGCGATCTCCGAAGGAGCCAGGCCCGGTGCGAGCTCGCCTACTGGCACCACCCGCGCTGGTCCTCGGGATCCCAGCACGGGTCGGACGAGGACATGGCCGCGTTGTGGCGGGTCCTGTTCCGGGCGGGGGTGGACGTCGTGCTGAACGGGCACGAGCACGACTACGAGCGGTTCGCGCCTCTCACCCCGACCGGCCGGCGGGCTCCGCGCACCGGGATCCGTGAGTTCGTGGTCGGCACGGGCGGCGCCGGCCCGTACGGGTTCGGCGACCCGATCTCGGGATCGCAGGTCCGGATCACCGGGGCCTACGGCGTCCTCGAGATGACCCTCCACCCGGACGGGTACCGCTGGGAGTTCGTCCGCACCGGCGGGAAGATCCTGGACGGCGGGCGCCACGCCTGTCACGCGTGAGCATCAGCGGACCACCTTCAGCTCGAAGACCGCGTGCTCCAACGCGCTCCCCGGTCGGTCCCCACCGTCGAGGATGAAGACGTGACCCCCGATGCGATCGACGGCCCGGGCGTCGCGGATGCCGACGCCGGCCAGATCGAACGTCCAGCCCGAGGCGATCGTCTTGGTGTCCCAATCGACGGCGTAGAGGTTGTTCAGGTGGTTGACCACGAACATCCGCGATCCGTCCCGGGAGAAGCCGAGTCCGGTGATCCCGCTCAGCCCGGTCACGCCGAAGGGGCTCCCCAGCGCGTTCCGTGCCCAGACGTAGGAGCGGATCTCACCCTTCATGGCCACGTAGACCCGGCCATCCCCGGCGTTCCAGCCCGCTGCGGAGAAGTCGCTGGCGCCCGGCAGCGGCTGCCAGCTCGCCACCCGGAGGACGCCGCCTCGGCGGGTGAGGCGGAAGACCGTGGGTCGGGCCTTCCCGTCGCAGCACACCCCGGAGAACACGTAGAGGGCATCCCGGGCCTCGTCATAGGCGACGCTTTCGAAGTCCTCCGACCGGTTGACGCCGGCGCGCGGACCGCCCCCCGCGCGGTGGGCGGACCTGAACGCCGCCTGCCGGATCACCCGCTTCAGCTTGCCGGTCCGGGGGTTGACGGCATAGATCGCGTTGGTGTTGTCGTCGGCCAGCCACAGGGAGCGATCCCTCCGCACGTAGGCGGAGCCCTCACCGTCCCCCATCGAGATGTCGGTACCGACGAAAGGCGTGGTGCGGATCACGCCGACGCGCTCGACGTGGAGCGCGGCCGGTCCGGCCCAGGATGCCCACGGGACGACCAGGAGCGAGAGGCCGATCGCGGTCATCGAGGCCAGGCGCCGACGGAACCCGTTCGAGAACCCCATCCGTGCTCCTCCCTGATCCGAGGCGAGCCCCTCGGGCGCGCGGGAAGCGACCGCGCCCGGCGAACGCGGAGCGCAGTCTCCTATCGGGACCGTCCGGTTGGCAAACCCGATGGTCGGGAGGTGCAGGCCCCCTTGCGGTTGGCGGAGCGATCCTCGCCGGGCCGGCCGGTTCGGGCTGCTAGCATCGGGGACTCGGGCAGTGGGCCGTGGGGTAACGGTAGCCCGGTTGGCTCTGGACCAACTAGTCCAGGTTCGAATCCTGGCGGCCCAGCTCCGCTCGTCGCCGACCCAGGGGCCTTCGCGGCGGACGTATCAGGAGGATCCCGCGCGGAGCGGGAACGCCGGCAGGCTCGGCGGGACCCCCGGGCGGAACGAGGCGGTGATCTCGAGGAAGTCCGACTCCTCCTTGCCCCAGTCGCCCGGCGGGAAGATCGCGATCAACACGTAGCCCACGCCGTCCGACCCCAGGCTGAAGTCGGCCGCCACGCCGGCGGAGGGCTGTCCGTTCCGCGAGATCGTCGCGACCACCAGCCGCCCCTCGCCGCCCGCGAACGGCAGATCCCGATCGAGCTCCACGTCCACCCCGGACTGAGCGGTGAGGAAGAACAGCGCCATCTCGTCGAGGCTCGAGAACGACTCGGTGGTCACCACGAAGGCCTCGTAGATCGTCCGGTCGGTCGGCGCCGTCTGCGTCCCGATCCCCCCGAACGCTCCGCCGAGCTGGTCCTGCGGCGAGGGGCTCGGCTGCGGCGGCATCGCCACCACGCCCGACAGCAGGCTGGGTCCGGTCTGCGAGGCCTGGGGCTGCGACGTCTGGAGGGTGTTGGCGGCCGGCAGGTTCGTGCTGAACAGCCCGAGCGGGTCGTAGTAGCGCGCGAAGTCGCGGTTCTGCCCCGTGGAGCACGCCCCGAGCAGCGACGCGGCCACCAGCGTCGCGAGCGCGACCGTCCGTCTCATCGGCCCATGGTCGCACCGGCCCCGGGCGTTGACCAGTCGCACCGACCTCGTTACGTTGCAATCATCGGCTGGGGAGGCGAGGAGCGATGAACAAGAGCGGCCTGATCGCCGAGGTGGCCAAGCGGACCGGTGCCAGCAAGGCGGAGACCGGCCGCGCCATCGACGCCGCCATGGACGTGGTCCGCGAGGCCGTGGCCCGGGGCGACCGCGTCTCGCTGGTCGGGTTCGGGACGTTCGAGCGCAAGCGCCGGAACAAGCGGATCGCCCGCAACCCGCGCAAGCCCCAGACCCCCATCGTCGTGCCGGCCCGCGACCTGCCCTGGTTCACCGCCGGCAAGGAGTTCCGAGAGATGGTGGCGGCCAAGCGCCGTCGGACCGCCCCGCGCTCCCGCTGAGCCCGTCCGACCTCAGTCGAACGTGACGATCCGGAGCGTCCTGGCGACCTTGCGGCCACCCTCGTCGACCAGGTCGAACTTCACCCGCTGACCCAGCCGCAGCGACCGCAGGCCGGC
>JBHGAT010000091.1:0-6754 GCA_041946645.1 Candidatus Velamenicoccus archaeovorus
GACCTGGTGACCGGGCCCGATCGGATCGATTACCGGATCCCCGCGCTCGACGCCGGGACGTACTACTTCCACTGCGACGTCCACCCCACGATGAACGGTCAGGTGGTCGTGGAGTAGTCGTGGAGTCGGGGGGCGACGCTCCCGGTTCTCCCAGGTCACGGCGCTAGGATGGGCGCATGAGCGTCCCCCGACCCCAGCCCTCGAGCATCCCCGACGCGCCCGGCGCGTACCTGTTCCGGGACGGCGACGGCCGGGTGGTCTACGCAGGGAAGGCGCGCTCGCTGCGCAAGCGGCTCACCAGCTACTGGGGCAAGCCGCTGCACCCGCGGACCGAAGCCATGATGGCGGCCGCCAGCTCGGTGGAGTGGATCGTCGCGTCGACCGAGGTCGACGCCCTCATGCTCGAGTACAACCTGATCCAGGAGCACCGGCCCCGGTTCAACGTCCGCTACCGGGACGACAAGTCCTACCCCTACCTGGCCCTGACGGTGGGGGAGCGGTGGCCCCGGGCCCAGGTCCTCCGCGGAGCCAAGCGCAGGAACGTCCGGTACTTCGGGCCGTTCGGGCACGCTTACGCGATCCGCGAGACCCTGGACGCGCTGACCCGGGTCTTCCCCGTCCGGACGTGCTCCAACAGCTTCTTCGACCAGCGCGCCAGGGCCCACCGGCCGTGCCTGTACTACGACATCGGCCGGTGCGCGGGCCCCTGCGTGCCCGAGCTGACCGGCGTGACGGAGGGGTCCTACCGGGCGCACGTCGAGGCCCTCGGCGACTTCCTCTCGGGCAACGAGCGCCCCGTGCTGCAGCGGCTCGAGCGCGAGATGCACGAGGCCGCCGATCGGGAGGAGTACGAGCTCGCCGCCAAGTTCCGGGACCAGCTGACGGCGGCCCGGCGCGCGCTCGAGAGCCAGGAGATGGTGCTCACCCAACCCGAGGACCTCGACGTGGTCGGGCTCGCCGAGGACGACCTGGAGGCGGCGTTCCAGGTCTTCTTCGTGCGCCGGGGCCGCGTCAGGGGCCGCAAGGGGTGGATCGTGGACCGGGTCGAGGAGCTCGACCGGCCGCAGCTGATCGGCTCGTTCCTCCGGCAGCTGTACATGGAGCGCGAGGAGGTGCCGGCCCGTGTGCTCGTGCCCGAGCTGCCCACCGACCAGGAGCTCCTGTCCGCGTGGCTCTCCGCCCGTCGGGACGGCCGCGTGTCGATCCGCGTCCCCGAGCGCGGGGCCAAGCGCAAGCTGATGGAGGTCGTCACGCAGAACGCCCGGGACGACTTCCAGCGGCACAAGCTGCGCCGGGCATCCGACTTCGGGGCCCGTTCGCGCGCGCTGTCGGAGCTCGCGGCCGTGCTCGAGCTGGAGCAGGCCCCCCTCCGGATCGAGTGCTACGACGTCTCGAACCTGGGGCCGACCGACACGGTGGGCTCGATGGTCGTGTTCGAGGACGGCCTGCCCAAGCGGTCGGACTACCGGCGGTTCGAGATCAAGGGCGTCCCGGGTCAGGACGACTTCGCCAGCATGGAGGAGATGCTGCGCCGGCGGTTCACCCGGTTGCTCGCCGAGCGCGACGGCGACGCCGGCGGGGGGGACGGCGCGACGGCGGACGGGAGGAAGCCGCGACGGTTCGCCTACCCGCCCTCGCTCCTGGTGGTGGACGGCGGACGGGGCCAGCTCTCCGTGGCCACCCGCGTGCTGGCCGACCTGGACCTGCACATCGCGGCGATCGGCCTGGCCAAGCGGCTGGAGGAGGTCTACTTCCCGGACCGGCCCGACCCGCTGCTGATCCCCCGCGGATCGGAGGCGCTGTTCGTCCTCCAGCACATCCGGGACGAGGCCCATCGGTTCGCCGTGACCTACCACCGGGCCAAGCGAGCCAAGCGGCAGACGGCCTCGCCGCTCGACCAGGTGCCCGGGATCGGGCCGTCCAGGAAGAAGGCGCTGATCCGCCGGTTCGGCTCCCTGGCCCGGCTCGCCCGCGCCTCGGTCGAGGAGATCGAGGCCACGCCGGGGATGGGTCCGGAGCTGGCGCGCGCCGTGCACGAGCGGCTCCGCGGCGCCGTGCCCTCGGAACGCCGGGAGAGCGCCTGATGTCCGAGCCGGCCGAGCGCGCGCAGCCGGAACAGCCGGGGAAGGTGGCCCGGCTCCGCGCCCCCGCACACGGGCCCGGGTTCACCATCATCACCGGGCTGTCCGGGGCCGGGCGGTCCGAGGCCGCCAAGTACCTGGAGGACCTCGGCTACTTCGTGGTCGACAACCTGCCGCCGGCCCTGCTGCCCAAGATGGCCGAGCTCGCCGCCAAGCCCGGAGCGCCGGGGCGGGTGGCCATCGTGGCGGACGTGCGGGGCGGCGTGTTCTTCGGCGAGCTGTCCAGAGCCCTGGAGGACCTCAAGGGGCTGAGCATCCCGTACCGGATCCTGTACCTGGAGGCGTCCGACGACGACCTGGTGAACCGGTACGCGGCCACCCGGCACCGGCACCCCCTGGCGCCGGCCGACCGGGTCATCGAGGGCATCCGCAAGGAGCGCCTGATGATGGAGAGCCTCCGGGGGGACGCCGACCTGATCCTCGATACCTCCGGGCTCACGCCGCACGAGCTCCGGGACCGGATCCGCGACGCCTTCTCGGACGCGCCGCCGGAGGAGGGGCTCCAGGTGTCGCTGATCTCCTTCGGCTACAAGTTCGGCGCGCCCCGGGACGCCGACCTGGTCCTGGACGTCCGGTTCCTGCCGAACCCCCACTGGATCGACGAGCTCCGGCCGCTCCCCGGGACCGACGAGCGGGTCCGGACCTACGTGAAGGGTCAGCAGACGTACCGCGAGTTCATGCGCAGGCTGCGCTCGCTGCTGGGGTTCATGATCCCCGGCTACGTGGCCGAGGGGAAGTCCTACCTCACGGTCGCCGTCGGATGCACCGGCGGCCACCACCGTTCGGTCGTGGTGACCGAGGACCTCGCCGGGTTCTTCCGGGACAAGGGTCTGCCCGCCACGGTCGAGCACCGCGATCTGGACCGCTGAGCATCCGGCCCCCTCGCTGCGGGCCGAAGGGCCCGGATCGGCCTGTGCACTGGATTGGCTAGGATGGTTGAAACCCTCGACGAACCCCCAGGAGGGCACCATGGGCATGAAGATCGGCATCAACGGGTTCGGACGGATCGGTCGCAACGTTCTCCGGGCCGCCAAGCAGCAGGGGCGGGACTTCGACTTCGTGGCCGTCAACGACATCACGGATCCGAGGACCCTGGCCCATCTCCTCAAGTACGACTCGGTCCTGGGCCCCTTCCAGGGCGAGGTCGGCGCATCCGAGGACGGCATCACGGTCGACGGCGACCGGATCCAGGTCCTGGCCGAGCGCGACCCCGCCAACCTGCCGTGGAAGGACCTCGGCGTCCGCATCGTGGTCGAGTCCACGGGCCTGTTCACCAAGCGCGAGGACGCCGACAAGCACATCGCCGCCGGCGCCGAGAAGGTGATCATCAGCGCCCCGGCCAAGGGCGAGGACCTCACGGTCGTCCTCGGCGTGAACGACGACGCGTACGACCCCAAGGCCCACAACGTGATCTCGAACGCGTCCTGCACGACCAACTGCGTGGCACCGATGGCCAAGGTGCTCGACGACGCGTTCGGGATCGAGCGGGGCTTCATGACCACGATCCATGCGTACACCAACGACCAGCGGATCCTCGACCTGCCGCACAAGGACCTCCGCCGGGCCCGCGCCGCAGCCATCAACATCATCCCCACCAGCACCGGTGCCGCGAAGGCCACCGGGCTGGTGCTGCCGCAGCTCAAGGGCAAGATGGACGGCATCTCGATGCGCGTGCCGGTGCCCGACGGGTCCGTGACCGACCTCGTGGCCACGCTCCGCCAGGAGGTCACCGTCGAGCAGGTCAACGCCGCGTTCGAGGCCGCCGCCGAGAGCGGGCCGCTGGCGGGCAGGCTCGTCTACACCGAGGACCCGATCGTGTCGACGGACATCGTGGGCAGCCAGGCGTCGTGCACCTTCGACGCCCTCTCCACGATGGCCAACGGCACGATGGTCAAGATCGTCGGCTGGTACGACAACGAGTGGGGCTACTCCAACCGGCTGGTCGACCTCGTGGCGATGGTCGCCGCCACCCTCTGACCGTGGGGCTCCGCACGCTCGAGACGGCCGGCGACGTCGCCGGCAAGCGGGTCTTCGTCCGCGTCGACTACAACGTCCCGCTGGAGGGGGGCGCGGTGGCCGACGACGCGCGGATCCGGGCCAGCCTGCCCACGCTCACCGAGCTCCTCGGCGCGGGCGCCTCCCTCGTGCTGGCCTCGCACCTGGGGCGACCCAAGGGCCGGGTCCGGGACGGGCTCCGCCTGGCCCCGGTCGGGGACCGCCTGGCCGAGCTGCTGGGCCGCGACGTGATGGCCCTGGACCAGGTCGTCGGCGAGGACGTCGAGGCCGCCTGCGGTCACGTGGCGCCCGGCGAGGTGATCCTCCTGGAGAACCTCCGGTTCGAGCCGGGGGAGGAGGCCAACGATCGGGGCTTCGCCGAGCGGCTCGCGGCGCTGGCCGACGTGTACGTGGACGACGCGTTCGGCGCGGTCCACCGGGCGCACGCCTCGGTGGCGGCGCTGCCGGCGCTGTTCCTGGAGCAGGGCCGGGCGGTCGCGGCCGGGCGCCTCCTGCAGCGCGAGGTCGAGGCCCTGTCGAGGCTGCTCGAGGACCCCCAGCGCCCGTACGTGGCGGTCCTGGGTGGGGCCAAGGTCTCGGACAAGCTCGGTACGATCGGCGCGCTCGTCGAGCGGGTCGACGCCTTGCTGATCGGCGGGGCCATGGCGTTCACGTTCCTCGCGGCCGAGGGCGGCCGGATCGGCGACAGCCTCGTCGAGCCCGACCGGTTCGACGAGGTCCGGGCGGCCCGGGCCCGGGCCGACGAGCGCGGCGTGGTCCTGCAGCTCCCCGAGGACGTGGTGGTCGCGCCCGAGGTCTCCCTGGACGCTCCCCGCCGGACCGTGCCGGCCTCCGAGGTGCCCACGGGGGAGAAGGGTCTCGACATCGGCCCCCGGACGGTCGAGGAGTTCGCCCGGACCATCGCCGACGCCAAGACGATCCTGTGGAACGGGCCGATGGGCGTCTTCGAGCTCGAGCCGTTCTCCTCCGGCACGCGCGGCGTGGCCACGGCCATCGCCGGGTCGACGGCCTACTCGGTGGTCGGTGGCGGGGACAGCCTCCTGGCCATCAAGCGGCTCGGCCTGGAGGAGGGGTTCGACCACCTCTCGACCGGCGGCGGCGCCTCGCTCGAGTTCCTCGAGGGCCGTGAGCTGCCCGGCGTCTCCGTCCTGGAGGTGCGGTGATGGCCACGGGGCGGCGGCCGGTCGTCGCGGCCAACTGGAAGATGCACAAGACGCACCTGGAGGCGATCCGGGATGTCCAGAAGCTGTCGTACCTGCTCGACAAGGACGACGCCGAACGGGTCGAGGTGGTGATCTGTCCGGCGTTCACGGCCCTCCGAGCGGTGCAGACGCTGATCGAGAGCGACCGGCTGCCCTACCGCCTGGGGGCCCAGGACGTCCACTGGGAGGAGAAGGGGGCGTTCACCGGCGAGGTGTCCCCGCCCATGCTCGAGGCGCTGAGATGCGCGTACGTGATCGTGGGGCACTCGGAGCGGCGTCAGCTCTTCGGCGAGACCGACGAGACGGTCAACCGGAAGGTGCGGGCGGTGCTCCGGCACGGGATGACGCCGATCCTGTGCGTGGGGGAGAGCCTCGAGGAGCGGGATGCGGGAGCCACAGACGACACCGTGGTCCGGCAGGTCCGCCGGGCCCTGCAGGGGGTGGGGGAGCAGGACGCCGCCGGCCTGGTCGTGGCGTACGAGCCGATCTGGGCGATCGGGACCGGACGGAGCGCGGAGCCCGCGGACGCGGGCGAGGTGATCGGGCTGATCCGCGGGACCCTCGCCGAGCTCTACTCCAAGGAGCTGGCCGACGGGGTGCGGATCCAGTACGGCGGGAGCGTCAAGGCCGGCAACATCCGCGACTTCATGGCCCACCCCGAGATCGACGGGGCGCTGGTCGGCGGGGCCAGCCTGGACCCCGAGGAGCTCGCGCTCATCGTCAAGTACCGCTCGGAGGCCCCGTGAACCGACTCCTGTACGTCTGCCTGGACGGGCTGGGCGACGACCCGGTCCCCGAGCTCGGCCACCGGACGCCGCTGGAGGCGGCGGACACGCCGGTGATGGACCGGCTTGCCGCGCACGGGAGCACCGGGACCGTGGTGACGGTGGGGCCGGGGATCGCCCCGGAGTCCGACATCGCCGTGTTCGCGATCCTCGGGTACGACCCCAAGGAGGAGCACCCGGGGCGCGGGGTGGTGGAGGCCGTCGGCGTGGGGATGGATGTCCGCGACGGCGACCTGGCCTACCGGGTGAACTTCGCCACGGCCGACTGGCCCATGATCGTCGATCGCCGGGTGGGCCGTGACCTGAGCTCGGACGAGGCGCACGCGCTCGCGGCCGAGGTGAACGAGCGGTTCCGGCTGCCGGGGGCGAGCTTCCAGCTGGAGGCCACGGTCGAGCATCGAGGTGCGCTCGTGATCCGCGCCGACGAGGGCCGGCTCTCCGCGGACGTCACGAACACCGACCCCGCCTACCGCAAGGAGGGGTCGCTGGGCGTGGCCCTGGAGACCTTCGAGCCCGAGGTCGCGCCGTGCGAGCCGCTGGCCGGCACCGAGGAGGCCCGCCGGGCGGCCGAGCTCACGAACGCGTTCGTCGAGGGCTCGGCCAAGGTCCT
>JBHGAT010000092.1:0-6741 GCA_041946645.1 Candidatus Velamenicoccus archaeovorus
CCGGCCGAGGCGTACGCCCGGGCGTTCGAGTCGGACACGGTCTCGGCGTTCGGGGGCATCGTGGCGTTCAACCGGGAGGCCGACGTCGACGCCGCCGCCGCGATGGCCGACGTGTTCACCGAGGCGGTGATCGCGCCCTCGTACGCGCCGGAAGCGCTCCAGGCGTTCGGTGCCCGGAAGGGTCTCCGCGTCCTCCGGGCGCCGCTGCCCGAGGGCGGCGGGCTGGACGTCCGGGTCCTCCCCGGCGGCGCGCTGGTCCAGGACCGTGACCTCGTGACCGAGGACCGGGACGGGATGGAGGTGGTCTCGGCCCGCGAGCCCACGGAGGAGGAGTGGCGCGACCTGCTGTTCGCCTGGACGGTCGCGGTGCGGGTGCGGTCGAACGCGATCGTCTTCGCCAGGGACCTGGCGACCGTGGGGATCGGCGCCGGGCAGATGTCGCGCGTGGACGCGTCGTGGCTCGCCGTGCGCAAGGCCGGCGACCGGGCCAAGGGTGCGGCGATGGCCAGCGACGCCTTCTTCCCGTTCCCCGACGCGGTCGAGGTCGCCGCCGACGCGGGGGTGACCGCGGTGATCCACCCCGGTGGATCCGTTCGGGACGAGGACGTGCTCCGGACCGCCGAGGAGCGCGGGATGGCCGTGGTCCTCACCGGTCGCCGTCACTTCCGCCACTGAGCCGAGGGTCCTGGCCGCGCGTGACCCTCGGTCGTGGCTGGGCGATTCGGGCGCCGGTAGGATTCCCGCCGTGACCGCGACGATCCTCGACGGCAAGGCCGTCGCCGCGCAGATCCGCTCGGAGGTGGCCGGCCGGGTATCGGTGCTCGCCGAGCGAGGCATCACCCCGGGCCTCGCGGCCGTGCTGGTCGGCGACGACGAGGCCTCCCGGATCTACCTGGGCTCCAAGCACAAGGCCTGCGCCGACGTGGGGATGCACTCGGAGCAGCTCGACCTGCCGGCGTTCGTCACAGAGGGCGAGCTCCTCGCCACGATCCGCCGGCTCAACCGCGACCCCGAGATCCACGGGATCATCGTCCAGCTGCCCGTCCCCAGGCACATCTCCGAGCTCGCGATCCAGACCACGATCGACCCGAACAAGGACGTGGACGGGCTCCACCCCCTGAACGTCGGACTGATGGTGCGCGGCGAGCCGTCGTTCCCCCCGGCCACCGCGTACGGGATCGTGGAGCTGCTGCTGCGCTCGGGCGTCGAGCTCGACGGGGCCGAGGTGGTCGTGGTCGGGTACGGCGAGCTCGTGGGGGCGCCGCTCTCGATCATGCTCGCGCAGGACTCGATCCGGGGGAACGCCACGGTCACGATCTGCCACATCCGGACGCGGGACCTGTCGGCCCACACGCGGCGCGCCGACATCCTGATCGCGGCCGCCGGGGTCCCGGGGATGATCACGGCCGACATGGTGAAGCCGGGCGCGGTCGTGATCGACGTCGGGGTCCACCGGACCGAGGAGGGGCTGACCGGCGACGTCCGGTTCGACGAGGTCCGTGAGGTGGCCGGCATGATCACCCCGGTCCCGGGCGGCGTCGGCCCGATGACCACGGCGATGCTCCTGCTGAACGCCGTCACCGCGGCCGAGCGCCTGGCCGAGCGGCGGTGAGCTCCCCCCACAGCGGGCTGGGGCGGATCCTCCGCTCCGGGCGCTTCGCCGTCACCGCCGAGCTCGTCCCGCCCCGATCGGCCGATCCCTCGGGCATCGCCCGGCAGGCCGCGGGGCTGGTGGGCTACGCGGACGCCGTGAACGTGACCGACAACCCGTCCTCCTCGGCCCACATGTCGGCGCTCGCGGGCGTCGCGGCACTGGCGGCCGCGGGGCTCGAGCCGACCCTGCAGGTCACGTGCCGTGATCGCAACCGGCTGGCCCTCACCGCCGACCTGCTGGGGGGTTGGGCCCTGGGCGCACGGAACCTGCTGTGCCTGTCGGGCGATCCCGCGGCCGTGGGCGACCACCCCGACGCGAGAGAGGTCTTCGACCTCACGGCCGTGGAGCTCGTCCGGCTCGCCGTGCTCCTGCGCGACGAGTCCCGCCTGCTCTCGGGCGCCGAGATCGAGGGCGCGCCCCGGTACCTGGTGGGGGTGGCCGACATGCCGCTGGCCGAGGGGTACGACCCGTCGCGGCTCGAGGCCAAGATCGACGCCGGGGCCGACTTCGTGCAGACGCAGATCGTCTACGACGTCGAGGCGTTCGCGGCGTGGGCGGACCGGGTGCGCCCCCTGGGGCTGCTGGACCGGGTCGCCGTGCTGGCCGGGGTCGTGCCGCTCCGGAGCGCGAGGCAGGCCAGGTTCATGGACGGGCTCCCGGGGGTGAGCGTGCCCCGCTCGCTGATCGAACGGCTGGAGGCGGCCGGCCCCGACGCGGCCGAGGTCGGCGCGTCCGTCGCGGTCGAGGCCATCGCCGCCCTCCGCGCGATCCCCGGCGTGGCCGGGGTCCACCTGATGGGACTGGGGGGCGACGGGATCGCGTCCGTGGTGGAGGCGGCCGGTCTCCTCCCTCGGCCCGTGCTGTCCGGCTAGACTCCGGAACGAGCCGGAGGAGGGGCGATCATGGCGGAGACCGTGACCATCGCAGGTCAGTCCTACCTGAAGCGCAACCCGCTCGGGGTGCTGGGGCTTACGTTCATCACGCTCGGGATCTACGGGCTGTACTGGTACTACAAGGTCAACGAGGAGATCCAGCGCTACACGCGGGACGACACGATCAGTCCCGTGCGCTCGTTGATGGCGTTGATCTTCGGGTGGCTGATCATCGTGCCGCCGTTCATCGCCGTCTACAACACGGCCCGGCATGTCCAGGACATGGAGCAGGCGATCGGGGTCCAGCAACAGATCGAGCCGGCGATCGCGATCGTGCTGCTGCTGGTGATCTCGATCCTGATCGGGATCTACGTCCAGGAGCACCTGAACCGGGTGTGGGACCGCGCGTCGGGGGGTGCCACCCTGGCGACGCCGATGCCTACCCCGCCGCCACCACCGCCGCCGGCCTGAGCCGCCCGGGTCCGCTCCGGCGACCGCTCAGCCGCGCTGGTCGATCGGGACGTAGGCCTGGTCCCGCGGGCCGATGTACTCGGACTCGGGTCGGATCAGCCGGTTGTCCGCGTACTGCTCCCGGACGTGGGCCGTCCATCCCGCCATCCGCGCGAGCGCGAAGATCGGCGTCATCAGGTCGTGCGGGATCCCGAGGTAGTGGTAGACGCTGGCCGCGTAGAAGTCCACGTTGGCGTGGAGGCCCTTCTCCTGCTCGACCACCCGCTCGATCTGGGCCGAGATCTCGTACCAGCGCGTGTCGCCCTTGCGCCGCCCGATCTGCTCGGCCAGCCGGCGGAGCACCGCGGCCCGGGGATCGCCGGTCTTGTACACGCGGTGTCCGAACCCCATGATCCGCTCCTTGCGGGCCAGCTTGTCCTTGATCACGCGCTCGGCGTGCTCCGGGTCGCCGACCTCCTCGAGCAGCTTCATGGCCTCCTCGTTGGCCCCGCCGTGGAGCGGCCCCTTGAGCGCGGCGATCGCGCCCGTGATGGCCGAGTGCATGTCGGCGAGCGTGGAGGCGATCACCCGGGCCGTGAACGTGGAGGCGTTCATCGTGTGGTCGGCGTAGAGGATCAGCGTGGTGTCGAGCACCGCGGCGTCCTCCTGGTCGGGCTCCTCGCCGAGCAGCATCCACAGGAAGTTGGCCGCGTGGGGGAGCTTGGGGTTGGGCAGCACGACCTCCTGGTCCGTCCGCAGGCGGTGGTACATGGCGATCAGCGTGGGGACGTGCGCGATCAGGCGGTACGCCTTGCGCTCGTTGGCCTCGGGGGTCTGCTCCCAGCCGTCCGGATCGTAGGCGGAGGCCGCGGAGACGCCCGTGCGGAGCATCGACATCGGCGAGGTCTGCTGCGCGAGGGTGGGCATCAACCCGGCTAGGAACGACGAGATCTCGCGCTCGGCCACCAGGCGCTCGGAGAGGTCCTCCAGCTGGGTCTCGGTAGGCAGCCGGAGCTGATGGAGCAGGTAGACGACCTCCTCGAAGGTCGAGCGCTCGGCGAGGTCCTCGATGCTGTAGCCCACGTACCACAGGCGTCCGGCCCGGCCGTCCACGTCCGAGAGCCGGGTGGACGCGGCGATGACCTCTTCGAGTCCCTTGTCCGCCATCGTGGCTCCCCCTTCACAGAGGATATCTTGATGTCGTGATATCTGGCGAATCGCTACCAGCCTACCCCCGAACCGCCGACGACGCCCCGTCGCCCCCCGTCGGCGCCCCGCCCCCGGTCCGGCCCGCCGGGTCGGATGACAGAATGACGGCACATCGCAGGAGGAGAGTGGGTCCATGACGCACCGAGTCACGTTCATCCCCGGAGACGGCGTCGGTCCGGAGCTGTCCGAGGCCACCCGTCGGGTCCTGGAGGCCACCGGCGTCGGGTTCGACTGGGACGTGCACGACGCCGGCGCCGATGTCGTCGAGCGGTTCGGTACGCCGCTGCCGGAGCCGGTGCTCGACTCGATCCGGAGCACCAAGGTCGCGATCAAGGGCCCCATCACCACGCCGGTGGGCAGCGGCTTCCGGAGCGTGAACGTGGCCCTGCGCAAGGAGCTGGACCTGTACGCGTGCCTCCGTCCGACCAAGTCGTACCCGGGCGTCCGCTCCCGGTACCAGGACGTCGACATCGTGATCGTCCGGGAGAACACCGAGGACCTGTACGCGGGGATCGAGTTCGAGCAGGGGACGCCGCAGGCCAAGGAGCTGATCGGGTTCGTCGCGGAGAAGACCGGCACCCGCATCCGGGACGACGCCGGCATCTCGATCAAGCCCATCTCGGTGTCCGGGACCCAGCGGATCGTGCGCTTCGCGTTCGAGCACGCGCGGCGGTACGGGCGGCGCAAGGTCACCGCCGTGCACAAGGCCAACATCATGAAGTTCTCCGATGGCCTGTTCCTGGACACGGCCCGGCAGGTCGCCACCGAGTACCCGGACGTCGCGTTCGAGGACCGGATCGTGGACAACCTCACGATGCAGCTGGTCCAGCGCCCCGAGGAGTACGACGTCCTGGTCCTGCCGAACCTCTACGGCGACATCGTCTCGGACCTGTGCGCGGGGCTCGTCGGCGGGCTCGGCCTGGCCCCCGGTGCCAACATCGGGGACGAGGTGGCGGTGTTCGAGGCCACGCACGGCAGCGCCCCCAAGTACAAGGGCATGAACAAGGTGAACCCGATGGCCATGATGCTGTCCGGCGTGCTGATGCTCCGCCACCTGGGCGAGGGCGACGCCGCCGACCGCCTCGAGGACGCCATCGCGGCGGTCATCGCCGAGGGGCGGTCGGTCACCTACGACATGAAGCCCCACCGGGACGACCCCACCGCGGTGGGGACGTCGCAGGTCGCCGACGCCGTCATCGAGAAGCTGGAGGGTTGAGGATGCGCGTGACGGTCGTCGGGAGCGGGTTCGTCGGCCAGACCACGGCCATGCGGATCGTGGAGAAGGGCCTGGCCGAGGTCGTGCTGATCGACATCATCGAGGGCCTGCCGCAGGGGCTCGCGCTCGACATGAAGGAGGCCGCGCCGATCGAGGGCTACGAGCCGGCCATCGTGGGCACCAACGACTACGCGGACACGGCCGGCTCGGACGTCGTGGTGATCACGGCGGGGTTCCCCCGGCAGCCGGGGATGAGCCGGATGGACCTGCTCGGCAAGAACGCCGCGGTGATCCGCGAGGTGGTGGAGCGGACCAGCGCTGTCTCGCCGGAGGCCATCATCGTGATGGTGACCAACCCGCTGGACGAGATGACGTTCCTCGCGGCGGAGGTCTCGGGGTTCCCCAGGGAGCGCGTGATGGGGATGGCCGGCGTCCTGGACTCGTCGCGGCTGCGGTACTTCATCGCGGAGGAGCTCGGCGTCCCCCCGCGCCAGGTCGAGGCCATGACGCTCGGCTCGCACGGCGAGTCCATGGTCCCGCTGCCCCGGCACGCCACGGTCGGCGGCCGGCCGCTCGCCGATCTGGTCGACGAGGCCACGCTCGAGCGCCTGTACCAGCGGACCCGCGACGCCGGGGCCGAGATCGTGGCCCTGCTCAAGAAGGGGAGCGCCTACTACGCGCCCTCGGCGGCCATCACCCGGATGGTGGAGGCCATCGCCGGCGGCGGCGACCGGGTGCTCCCGGTCTGCGCGTGGTGCACCGGCCAGTACGGGATCCACGACGTCTACGTGGGCGTTCCCGCGCGGCTGTCCCGCCGCGGGGTCGAGGAGATCGTCGAGCTCGACCTGTCCGATGCCGAGCTCGGCGCCCTCCGGGCCGCGGCCGAGGGCATCCGCAGCAAGTGCGCGGACCTCGGCGAGCTCTGAGCCGGTCGGCCCTCGCGACCGGACGGCTCAGGGCGGGGCCTCGGGGGGCTCCGCGTCTCCGGCGGGCTCCGCGTCTCCGGGTCGCTCTCCGTCCTCGGGCGCGGGGGCGCCGCGGGCCCAGGCCACGCTGAGCGCGCCCCCCAGGACCACGACGAGCCCACCGGCCAGGACCAGCCAGATCCCCGTCTCCAGGGCGACGTCGAACCGCCGGTCGAACTGGTCCTCGATGGCCGCTCGGAGCTGCGCGTACGGGAGCCCGCTGCGCCCCGCCAGCTCCCGGGCGATCCGATCGCGCTGTCCCGGCGAGGTGAACCGGGGATCGGCGGTCGCGACGTCGAGGCCGGCCAGCAGCGTCGCGGCCAACCCGAGCGCCACCAGGACGAGTGCCGCTCCCCGCCGGGCCCGGGGCGTGCG
>JBHGAT010000093.1:0-8064 GCA_041946645.1 Candidatus Velamenicoccus archaeovorus
GCCCTCCTGCTCGCGGTGGTGCTCGTCGCCTGTACCGGTCCCGCTCCCCGCGACGGTCTCGGTCCCGGTGGCCCGTCGGACGCTGCCCCCTCGCGAGGGCCGGCCATGACGGGCGGGACGGTGCGGCTGCTGTTCGGTGGGGACGTGATGCTCGGCCGGGGGGTCGCCGCCGCCGGCGTCGCCGATCCCTTCGAGGGGCTCCGCTCGGTGGTGGCCGGCGCCCATCTGGCGGCCGCGAACCTCGAGTCCCCGTTGACGGACCGCCCGCACCGGGCCGAGGCCGGTCCGAACGCGCTCGAGGCTGCGCCCGAGGCGGCGACGGTGCTCGCCCGGGCCGGGTTGGATGCGGTCTCGATCGCGAACAACCACGCCGGCGACGCCGGGCCGCTCACCGTGGCGGACACGAGGGCCGCCGTCCGTGCGGCCGGGATCGTCCCCGTCGGCGGCGGCAGCCTCGCCGAGGCCTTCGCCCCGGTGGTCGTGAGGGCCGGCGACCTGCGGGTGGCGCTCCTCGCGGTCGACGCGACGCTGCAGGGGCCGCGCGCCGGCGCGGGCACGCCGGGCGTGGCGTGGTGGGACGAGGCCCTGGTCCGGCGAGCCGTTGCGCGGGCCCGACGTGCCGCCGACGTGGTCGCCGTGTCGGTCCACGGTGGCACCGAGTACGTGCCCTCGCCCGATCCCTTCCTGCTCCGGCTGGCCCGGCGCCTGGCGTCGTGGGGCGTCGACGTGGTGTGGTGCCACGGTCCGCACGTCCGTCAGCCCACCCGCGTGATCGATCCCGACGGCGACGGCCGGCCCACCGTCGTCGCGCTCAGCCTGGGCAACCTGCTGTTCGATCAGCACGTCCCCGGGACCCGCCGAGGCGGGCTGCTCGAGGTCCTCGCCGGGCGCGACGGCGCGGTGGCGTTCCGGATGGGGACGGCCCGGATC
Organism: Candidatus Velamenicoccus archaeovorus; assembly: GCA_041946645.1. Lineage (GTDB taxonomy): Bacteria > Actinomycetota > UBA4738 > UBA4738 > HRBIN12 > DASQQQ01. The sequence goes on from JBHGAT010000093.1 coordinate 931, forward strand.
GGGCTCGGCGCGGTGGCGTTCGGAGGGTGGCGCCCGCCGTCCGGCACCGCCGCGGCCCTCGGACGCGGGTGGTGGACCCCGACCCGTCCCGTGGCTCCGGTCGCGTCGCCACGGCCCGATCTCGACGGCTTCGAGGGCGACGTGGTCGACGCGACGCTCGGCGACGCGGACGGCGACGGCCGGCCGGAGGCGGTGGTGGCCTTCCGGCGTCCGTACCGGCCGACCCCGGAGAACGCGCTCGCGCCCCACGGGACCTGGGTCGACGCCGAGGGGCGCACCGCCCACCTCGGCGTGTACGCGCCCCAGGACCTCCGCCCCGTGTGGGTGGCCGGCACGCTGGTCCGCCCGGTGGCCCGCGTGGCCGCCTGCGACGGCGGGCTCGCGGTCGGCTACTCGACGCTCGACGATCCCGCGATCGTGGCCGCCGGCGCGTGGCGCTGGAGCGGCTTCGGCTTCCTTCCGTGGCCGGACCTCGAACGCCCGGCGGTCCCCGGATGCGTCGACGTCGATCGGGACGGGCACCTGGACCCCGTGTTGATGGATCCGACGGTGCTGATGGGCCCCGGCCCGGCCGAGCCCGTCTCCCGCACCCACCCCACCGAAGGGAGCTCGACATGACCCGCCGTCCGCTCGTCGCCATCGCCCTGGCCGTCCTGGTGCTCGCCGGCTGCACCGCGGGAGGGGAGCCGCGGCCGAGCCGCTCCCCGTCGAACCCCTCGCCCTCCGCGACCACCTCGCCGCCGGACGGCTCCACCGTGGTGCCGGCGGTGGCCTTCCGGTTCGCCCCGTTCACGCTCGTGCCGCTGCTCGGCCCCGACGCGCCCGCGTACGCCGGACCCGAGACGCCGACCTCCCTCGACGGCGTCCTGACGTCCCCGGAGGTGCGGCAGCTCCTGCGCCGGCCCCAGGTCGCCGAAGCGCTTGCCGCGCAGGGCTTCGCCATCGTGCCGGCCGACTTCCGGCTGTTCCACATGGCGTACGACGGGAACGTGTACGACGGCTGGCCGGTGTTCGTGACGACCGATGTCGCGTACCACACCTGGCACCTGGTGTTCGACAAGCTCCTGCGGAGCCTCGAGCAGGAGGTCTTGCTGCCGAAGCTCGAGACCCTGGTGGCCGGGCTGCTCGATGCGGCCGAGCGGCAGGCCGACGAGGCTGCGGGCTCGGGGTCGGCCGAGGCAGCCGACCGTCTGGTCCAGCTCCTCCAGGTGGCCGGGGTCGAGCTCGGCCTCGATGTCGGCGCGCTCGGCCCGCTCGCCGAACGCGAGCACGTGCTGATCGAGACCCACGGCGCGACGCAGACCTCGCCGATCCTGGGCACCGAGATCGACTACTCCTTGTACACGCCGCGCGGCCACTACACGCGGAACGAGCAGCTCACCCGATTCTTCCTCGGCATGTCGGTGCTCGGGCAGTCGGCGTTCTGCCTCCCGGGCGCCACGGGCTGCCCGGGGGCCGAACCCCTCCGGATGGGCGTGCTGGCCGCCCGGATCCTGACCGCCGAGACCGGGCTCGGGGCCACGTGGAGGGACCTGTACGAGCCCACCGGGTTCCTGGTGGGGCTGGCCGACGACTACACGCCGTTCGAGGTGGCCGACGCGGCCGGCGCGGTCGAGCCCGGATGGCGCGAGGACCCTGACGCGTTCGGGAGGGATGCCGCCGTGGACGAGCTGGCGACGCGCCTGGCCGCGACGCGGCCCGTCCGCATCGACCCGGAGAAGCCGTCGATGCGGCTGATGGGAACGCGCTTCGTGATCGACTCGTGGATCCTCGACCAGATGATCGCCCCGAACGTCGGAACCCCGGCCGAGCCGAGGCTCACGCCCTCGCCGCTCGACCTGGCGGCCGCGTTCGGGTCGGGGTTCGCGTACGACGTGCAGCGGGCGGCCGGCGAGACCCGGTACCGGGGCTACGACGCCCAGCTCGGGCTGATGCGGGACGCGATCGCCCGGCGCCCCGAGCAGGACTGGGGCGGCACCGTGTACGACGCGTGGCTCTCCGCGCTCGAGCCGATGTGGCGCCCCCACGGCGAGGCGTTCCCGGACTTCATGCGGACGAGGGCCTGGGCGGCCAAGGATCACCAGACCGGGTTCGGCTCGTACGCCGAGCTCAAGCACGACACGATCCTGTTCACCAAGCAGGCCGTTGCCGAGGGCGGCGACGGGCTCCCGGTCCCGCCGCGCACCAACTGGGTGGAGCCCGATCCGGTGGCCTTCCAGCGCCTGCAGGCCGTCGCGGACCTGACGCACGAGGGGCTGTCCTCCCGCGGCCTGCTGCGGCCCGAGCAGGACCGACTGCTCCGCGATCTGTCCGGCCTGCTGAGCTTCTTCGGCGGCATCGCGGAGGACGAGCTGGCCGGAACGGTCATCTCCGGCCGGGCCAACGAGCGCCTCACCCACATCGGCGGCGAGCTCGAGTCGTTCTGGTGGCGGACCGCGGATCGCCCGGGCTCCGGCGCGCCGAACGCCGACGAGGACGCGGCGATCGTCGCCGACATCGCGAGCAGCCCGAAGGGCGTCCTGGAGGTGGCGACCGGCCGGATCGACCGGATCCTCGTCCTGGTGCCCGACGGCGAGGGCGTGTTCCAGGTGGCGATGGGAGGGGTCTCCTCGTACTACGGGTTCCTGAGCGACCCGGGGGAGCGGCTCACCGACGAGCTCTGGCGGCAGATGCTCGACGAGGGGAACGCGCCGCCCAGGCCCTCGTGGGAGCCGGTGGTCGGGGGCTGAGCCCTCGGGACGCAGCGCCCGGATTGCTAGACTCGCCCGCGGAGGCGTGCCGGAGCGGACGAACGGGACCGCCTCGAAAGCGGTTAGGGGTCTAAACCGCCCCTCGCGTGTTCGAATCACGCCGCCTCCGCCAGAAGGACGTGGACCGAGACCGACCGGGCACCATCGAGATCCGCGGGCCGCGCCTGCTCCTGCGTGCGCTGCGGCCGGAGGAGATCGACGACGAGTGGCGCGCCATGGTCGAGTCCGACCCGATGAGCATCGCCGAGCTGCCCGACGAGGCCTCCTTCCGGGCCCGCCTCGGACGGTCCGGCCGCTTGGTGGACGGGTGGCTCGACCTGGCCGTCGACCTGGACGGGCGCTCGATCGGGCGGATCCAGACGTTCGTGCCGCCGGGTCGGCCGCTCCCGCCGGGCGTGTTCGAGGTCGGGATCGGCCTGCGCCCGGAGGCCCGCGGCAAGGGCCACGGACGCGAGGCCCTCGCGCTGCTCACCGACTGGCTGTTCGCGCACGCGGGAGCCGAACGCGTCGAGGCGCCCACCGACCCCGCCAACGTGGCCATGCGCACCGTGTTCGACCGGGTGGGGTGGGAGCTCGTCGGCACGCTCCGCGGATACGAGCGCGAGTGGGTGATGTACGCGATCACCCGCGACCGGTGGAAGGCCGGCCGGAGCTGAGGCTCCGGGGTTCGCACCGCGGGGCTCGGGGGTACACTCGCGTCATGGCCTTGCGCACCGACCGGTGCCTCCGGTGCGGGACCGCGCTCCCCCCGGGGATGTCGGTCTGCCGGCGCTGCAACCCGGCGGGGCTCCCCACCCCGAGCACGACGCAGTACCACGCAACGGTGTTCGTCTCAGTGCTGGTCGCGATGGCCCTGATCGCCTGGCTGCTGATGCTGAAGGGCTGAGCCGTTCCCGCCGGCGCCGGCCAGCAGGTGGTCGGCGCTCCACTGCCGCTTGATGTCCGTGAACCACCCGGCCCCGGCGCCGATGAACAGGATCCCGCCCGGGATCAGGATCCAGTGGGGCGCGAGGATGCCGACCACCAGCAGCAGCGCCGCGATCGAGAACACGAACGGCCAGATCGTCGGACCGACGTGCGCCTCCTCCTCCGGCACGATGGCCTGGACGGGCGGGTGCTCGGGGCTTCCGGCCCGGCGCACGGCACCCCGCACCACCAAGCCCACGTAGGCGATGGCCGCGGCGCAGACCAGCAGCAGGACGGAGCCCCGGTACTCGTGGCTGGTGACCACGTAGACCAGCCCGGCCACGAGCAGGAACAGCGCGAGCCCCAGGGCCAGCCGCATCATGCTCCTCATCGTGCCCTCATCCCTGCGCCGCGAGGTAGAACACGCAGAACAGCCCGATCCACACGACGTCGACGAAGTGCCAGTAGATCGCGGCGGCCTCGACGGAGTCGTGGCGCGCCTGCGACACCTGCCCGGTGAGCGTCTGGGACAGGATCACCGAGAGCAGGGCCACCCCCCCGGCCACGTGGGCCATGTGGAGCCCGGTCATCACGAAGAACAGCGAGGGGTAGATCCCGTCCTTGATCCCGAACGTGAGCTGCGAGTAGTCGTACGCCTGCAGCGCCAGGAAGCACAGGCCGAGCAGCACGGTCAGGCCCAGCAGCCGCTCGAACGTCACCAGGCGGCCCCGGCGCACCGCCCACACGCCGAGCTGCAGCACGATGCTGCTGAGGACCAGGATCCCGGTGAGCGTGCTCGGGATCGGCAGGTCCGGGATGGGGATCCGCTGCGGCGGCCAGACCGCGGCGGAGGCGAAGATCGACGCGTACGCACCGAAGAACGAGGCGAAGAACATGGCCTCACCGGCCACGAACAGCACCATCCCCATGACCGGGCTGCTCGTCCCGCGGACGGCCCGCTCGTCGCTCGACAGCACCAGGGCGTCGCTCACGTCGCCCGACCCCCGCTCGCGGCGGCCTTCCGCATGTCGTACACGGGCCGGCCCGAACGCACCTCGGGCAGCGTGTCGAAGTTGTGGGCCGGCGGCGGCGAGGACGTCGCCCACTCGAGCGAGTTGCCGCTGCCCCAAGCGTCGGCCGGCGCGTCCTTCGGCTTGCGGAGCGAGACGAACACGTTCACGAAGAACAGGACCATCGCGACCCCGATCACGTAGGCTCCGATCGAGGCCAGCGTGTTCAGGCCGGTCCACCCGCGCCCGGCGCCGTAGTCGGCGATCCGGCGCGGCATCCCCTTCAACCCGAGCAGGTGCATCGGGAAGAAGGTGAGGTTGAACCCGATCAGCTGGATCCAGAACTGCCAGACGCCGATCTTCCGCGAGAGGAAGCGCCCGGACATCTTCGGGAACCAGTAGTACATCCCGGCCATGATCCCGAACACGGTGCCGCCGAACAGCACGTAGTGGATGTGCGCGACCACCCAGTACGTGTCGTGGATCGCGAAGTCCATCGCCGGCGATGCCATCCACACGCCGTCGATCCCACCGATCAGGAACATCGCGACGAACCCCAGGGCGAACAGCATCGGCGGTTCGAACCGCAACTTCCCCTTCCACAGCGTCGCAAGCCAGTTGAAGAACAGCACCCCGGTGGGGATCGAGATCATCTCGGTCGTGACGGCGAAGAACGGCAGCTCGACCGCGCCGGTGACGAACATGTGGTGCGCCCACACCGTGAACGACAGGGCGGTGACCAGCAGGAACGCCAGCACCACGCCCCGGTACCCCCACAACGGCTTGCCCGAGAAGACCGGGAGGATCTCGCTGATCATCCCCCAGGCCACCAGGACGAGCATGTAGACCTCGGGGTGCCCGAAGAACCAGAACACGTTCTGGTACAGCAGCGGGCTCCCGCCGCGGGAGGCGTCGAAGAACACCGTCCCCAACCGCCGGTCCGCGAACAGCATGGCGAGCGCAGCGGTGAGCACCGGTGCCGCCAGCACCACCAGCAGGGAAGTGGCCAGCACGCTCCAGCAGAACGCGGGCATCCGCATCATGCTCATCCCCGGCGCGCGCATCCGCAGGATCGTCACGATGAAGTTGATCGCGCCGAGGATCGACGCCGTGCCCACGATGATCAGCCCCAGGATCCACAGGTTGTAGGCACGGGTGGAGAGGATCTGGGTGCCCGGCCTGGCGAGCTCGGTCCGCATCAGCAGCGCGAAGATCCCGGCGACCACGAAGAAGCTGAGCGAGCTGATCAGGTAGAGGATCCCGATCTTCTTGTGGTCGGTGGTCGTGAGCCACTCGACGAGCCCGCGTCCCCGCGGCTCCGGTCGGACGAGCGGTGGTGCCTGGACCTCGGCCATGTCAGCTGCTCCCGCCCCCTGTCTGCGAGCCACCGGAGCCCGAGCCGCCGGAGCCCGAGCCCCGCACGATGAACACGCCCGACATCGCCGGACCGTGCACGTTGCACTGGAAGTAGTAGGTGCCGGCCGGCAGCGCCGACAGGTCGTACGAGTTGGTCGCGACGCCGGGGAACTTGCCGGTCGCGAAGAACTGGTGCTTGCGGGCGGGCCCGTCCCACACGGCGAAGTTGTGGTCGATCCCGGCGTCGTCGTTGGTCACCGTGAGCGAGATCGGCTGGTCCGCGGTGACGGCCAGGCACGACGTGTCCCAGGAGACGTCCTTCGCGGTCACGTGGAGCTGGTTCCCGGCAGACGTCGGGCACGTCTGGTTCAGGACCGCCTCGCGTTCCCGCTTGATCCACTCGAGGAAGTCCGGCTCGGGCACCACCTTGACCACCAGCGTCATCTGCGGGTGGCCGAGGCCGCAGAACTCGGCGCACTGGCCGTCGAACGTGCCGAGCTCGGTCGGCGTGAACGTGAAGTCGTTGGGGTGACCGGGCATCGCGTTGCGCATGAACAGGAACGCCGGCACGAAGAACTCGTGCATCACGTCGTTCGAGGTCAGGTGGATGTGCACGGGCTCGTCGACCGGGAGCTCCATGACCATGGGCTGCTTGAAGCTCGTGCCGTGGACCACGAGCCCCTCGTTGACGTAGAAGGCGGACCACTGCCACTGCGCGCCCTGGATCTGGATCTCCTCGACCGGCTGCTCGCGCCGCTGCACGCGGGCCAGCGTGATCTCGCCGAACGGGTACAGGACGGCGACGATGACCGCTCCGATCAGGAAGAACAGCACGATGGTGCGGGTCCGCCCGTACCGCTGCGGCGGCTCCTCCCGGTCGCCCTTGCGGGCCCGGAACCGCACGATCGAGAACAGCAGCATCCCCTCGACCCCGATGAAGACCACCCCCGCCAGCGCCAGGATCAGCAGGTACAGGTCGTGGACGTCGACCGCCTTGGACGTCGCCGGCTGCTCCGCGCACGCGCTCAGCAGCAGGAGGGAGGGGCCGAGGGCGAGCGCTCGGAGCAGCCGGCGACGGGAGCGGTCCGGGGACACGGGCGGGTCGGAGCCGG
>JBHGAT010000094.1:0-11528 GCA_041946645.1 Candidatus Velamenicoccus archaeovorus
TCCGGCAGCACCAGCCCGCAGTTGGTCATGGCCGGCTCGACGATCATCCCGGCGATCCGGCCGGGGTGCTCCTCGAACGCCCGGCGCACGGCCTCGGCGTCGTTGAAGGGCACGCAGATCACCTGGTCGACGATCCCCTCGGGCATCCCGAGCGTCTGCGGCACCGACGCCGGGTGCTCGCGCGGACCCGCTTCCCCGCGCGAGGGGAACACGCTCACCATCAGCGAGTCGTGGTGGCCGTGGTAGGTCCCCTCGACCTTGACCAGCAGGGGGCGGCCGGTCACCGCGCGCATGATCCGGCACGCGTCGAGCGTGGCCTCCGTCCCGCTGTTGCCGAACCGCCACAGCGGCAGCCCGAACCGCTCGGCCAGGTTCTCGGCGCACACGAGCGCATCTTCCGTGGGCTGGGCGAAGTGCGTGCCGAGCGCGACCCGCCGCTGGACCGCCTCGACCACCTTGGGATGCGCGTGGCCCATCACCATCACCCCGTAGCCGTTGTGGTAGTCGACGTACCCGTTCCCGTCGATGTCCCACACGTGGGAGCCTTTCCCGTGCGAGACGTAGATGGGGTGCGGCGGCCACGACTGCCAGCTCGAGCTCACGCCGCCCGGCAGGTGCGCCGCCGCGACCTCCCGGTACGCGAGCGAGCGCGGGTGCTTGGCATCGAGCGCGACCGTCTCATCCTCGGTGAGCCGCTCGACGAGCTCGAGGTCGATCTCCACCACGTCCGCGGGCATCCGCCCCTCCTCCCTCAACCCCTCCCCGACGCGATCAGGTCGTCGAGGATCCGTCCGAAACCCTCCACCACCAGCGACAGGTGCCCCTGCCCGGGCTCGAGGTGCGCTCGGGCCCCCGGCACGTGGGCGGCGAGCCACTCGCCGTGCGCGAACGGCACCATGAGGTCCTCGGGGCCCTGCCAGATCGACACCGGGACCTCGATGTCCGCGAGCGCGAACCCCCACGGTCGCGTGAACGCGAGATCGTCGTCGTACCAGCCCCACACGCCGTTGCGGAACGCGCCTCGGAACAGCTCCGCCTGGTACCCGCCGAACGCGCCGGTGAGCGAGCGCACGTCGACGTCCGACAGGATCGTCCGGAGGTCCTCGACGATGCCCTCCGCGGTGACGTTCGAGAGCGCCTCGACGTGCGGCTGCATCCAGCGGAGGAGCTCCTCGGGATCGCGCGCCGCCGTCGGGTACTCGACCCGGTTGTCCTCACCCATCCCAGCGGTCCAGTCGAGCCCCTCGGCGTCCCACGGGGCCACGCCGGCGAGCGTCGCGGCCGAGATCACGCGGTCCGGCAGGAGCGCCGCGCACGCCAGCGCGTGGGGCCCGCCGCCCGACCACCCGACCACGTGGAAACGGTCGACCCCCAGGTGATCGGCCAGCTCGGCGACGTCGACAGCGGCCGAGGCCACGGTCCGCCCGGGCAGCCGCGAGGAGTCACCGAACCCGGCCCGCGAGAACGTCACGAACCGCAGGCCGCGCTCGGCGCACGCCTGCGTGAAGGGCTCGAACAGCGTGGCCGAGCCCGGGCTGCCGTGATGGAACACGAGCACGGTGCCGTCGGGCGGACCGGCGACGGCGACCTCGAGCGCCCGGCCGTCGGCGAGCCGCAACGCCAACCGCTCCTCGGACACCGCCGGCGGCTCCCGCGCCCCGCGCTACGCCGTGACGGCGGCCGCGAACTCCTCGAAGTTCGCCACGTACCGCTGCACGTCCTCGTCGGTGTGCCACACCGACGTCGTCCAGGTCTCCTGCTTGGACCACGGGGACTTGAACACGCCGCGGTTCTGCTGGAACAGCCACGCGAGGTAGGTGATCCGCTCGTCGATCCCGACGGTGTCCCGGTACTCCTTGACCGGCGTGGGGCTGTAGATCACCGAGCCCTTCGCGCCCTTGCCGGTCACGTAGGCCGGAAGGCGGTACCGCTCGATGACGCGGCCACAACCCTCGGCCAGGCCGGCGTGGATCCGGTCGAGCTGCTCGTACGCGTCCCTGGTGAGGATCTCGGTGAGCGTGGCCCGCGAGGCCGCCATCGTGAGGGGATTGCCGTTGAACGTGCCGGCCATGTCGTACTCGCCCTCGACCACAGGGCGGAACAGGTCCTCGGTGGCGCCCATGGCGCCGCACGGCAGCCCGCCGCCGATCGCCTTGGCCAGGCAGACGATGTCGGGCACCACCCCGAACGCCTCGACCGCGCCGCCGTACGCGATCGTGGCCCCGGTCTTCACCTCGTCGAACGCGAGGTACGCGCCGGCCGCGTGGAGCCGGTCCTTCAGCCCCTGCAGGTAGCCGGGCTCCGGCAAGATCACCCCGCAGTTCATCATGGCCGGCTCGACGATCATGCCGGCGACGTCGCCATCGTGCTCGGCCAGCGCGCGGTCGACCTCGGCCAGGTCGTTGAACGGCACCACGCGCACCAGGTCGGCGAAGGCCTGAGGGATCCCCATGGCCTGGGGTAGGGTCACCGGGTGCTCGCGCGGGCCGATCTTCTCGGGGTCGGGGACCACCGAGAACATCAGGGCGTCGTGGTGGCCGTGGTACGTGCCCTCGACCTTCAGGATCATCGTGCGGCCGGTGTTCGCGCGCATCAGGCGGACCGCCTCGAGCGTGGACTCCGTGCCCGAGTTCATGAACCGCCACAGGGGGAGGTGGAACCGGTCGACCAGGCTCTCCCCCACCGCGTCCAGGTCCTTGGTCGGCTGGGCGAAGTGGGTCCCGCGGCGGACCTGGTGCTCGACGGCCTCGACGACCTTGGGGTGGGCGTGGCCGACGACCATCGCGCCGTAGCCGAGGTGGTAGTCGACGTACTCGTTGCCGTCGACGTCCCACAGGCGGTTGCCCCGCCCGTGGTCGACGTAGATCGCGTGCGGCGGCGAGTCCTGCCAGGACGAGGCCACGCCCCCCGCCACCGTCCGACCGGCCACCCCCCGATACGCGATCGAGGCGCGATGCTTGGGCTCGAGCTTGGCCTCCTCCTCCTGGATCAGGTGGTCGACCCGGTCGAGGTCGAGCTCGATGGTCTCCCGTACCGCCATGGTTCCCAGCCTCCTCGGCGAAGTTTGAACGGCCGTTCAAGAATCGCCGCCATCATACGCCCTGTCAAGGGCGGACGCGGGTGGCAGGATCCCCGGCCGTCGCCGACCCGGCTCGTTAGGCTGCAACCCGGCGGTTCCGGGCATCCCGCGTACCCGCGGAGGCGAGCGTGCGATCCCAGCAGCACCGGGAAGGTCACCCCGAGGCGGCGGAGCGCTGGAGGAGCCGATGCGAGCCCTGCTGATCGCCCTCGGCTGCCTCCTCGCCGTCTGGGCGATCGCCGTCGCGGTGCTCGTGGTGGTCGGACGCCGCTCGCAGGCCCGCGAGCTGATCACGCTGCTCCCGAACCTGCTGCTGCTCTTCCGAGGGCTGATCCGTGATCGCCGGGTCCCCCGGAGCAGCCGGCTCTGGCTGTGGTTCGCGGTGATCTGGGTCGCCTCGCCGATCGACCTGGTCCCCGAGTTCGTTCCCGTCGCGGGGCCGCTCGACGACGCCCTCGTCGCCGCGCTGGTCCTGCGCCACGTCCTCCGACGCACGGACCGGGCCGTCCTGATGGAGCATTGGCGGGGCGACCCGGCCACGCTCGACGCGATCGTGGGGAAGCCCGCGACGTCGGACCCATCCCCAAGGTGAGCCGAGCCACTCGGGCGATCGGAGGGCCACTGCTAGAATCGGCTGGCACGTGGTGGCCGTAGCTCAATCGGTTAGAGCACCAGGTTGTGGTCCTGGGGGTTGGGGGTTCAAGTCCCCTCGGTCACCCCACGGAGCCGGCCCGCCCCGTTGGTATAGTCGGGCGGGCCTCTAGCTCAACTGGACAGAGCAACGGACTCTTAATCCGCAGGTTCCGGGTTCGAGTCCCGGGGGGCCCACCACGCTCGCTTCCACTAGCCGTCCGGTTCGGGCGTGCGTTCCTCACGGGACGAGAGGATCGCGCCGGCGATCACCAGCACCATCCCCACGACCGAGGTCAGATGCACCCGCTCGTCGCGGAAGACCGCGCCGAGGACCACCGCCACCACGGGGATCAGGTAGGCCATGTACGCGGCCCGGGCCGAGCCGACCCGCGCGACCAGACTGCCCATGACGACGAACGCGGTCCCCGTCCCCACCATGCCGAGCACCCCCACGGCGAGCAGGGAGCCCCATGCGAAGCTCGACCCCCGCAGACCGACCACGCCGAACGGCGCCGTCCACACCGCCGCCAACGCCAGCATCCGCGCCATGACCGGGAGCGAGCCGTACCGCTGCGCGAGCGGCGTCACGATGTTCACCGCGACGCCGTAGCACAGCACGGCGACGATGGCGAGGGTCACCCCGAGCAGCTCGCTCGAGCCGCGACCCGCCGACGGACCGGCGATCGCCGCGACCCCGGCGAACCCCAGCACCAGCCCCACGGCCTGCGTCCGCCGGGGGAGCCGACGCAGCATCACCGAGCCGATCGTCACCGCGAAGATCGGGAGCGCGCCGTTGATGAGACCCGTGAGGCCCGAGGAGATCGATCGCTCTGCCAGCGGGAACAGCGTGAACGGGATCCCCACCCACAGGACGGAGAGCGCCACGAGCCGGGCGCGGTCCTCGGGCCGGAACCGGCGCCGCGCGCTCGGCACCGACCAGAGCGTCGCGGCGCCGAGCACGATCCGGACCCACGTCACCACGCCGGGCTCGAAGGCGTCGAGCCCGATCGCGATCAGCAGGAACGACGAGCCCCAGATCCCGCCGATCGACAGGAACAACCCCCAGTCGAGGGCGGTGAACGCCCCCAGGTGCGTCCCGACGCTCGTCGAGAGCACCCGCCGAGCCGGTTCCGTCCGCCCTGACGGATCGACCTCCTCGACCTGGTCCAACGCCCGACCCCCTCCGATCCTCGGCGACGTGCTGCAGGTTCACAACGCAGAACGCACCGCGCCGCTTCCCCGTGAGACCGGTCCCGGCGAAGGCACGCCCCCGTGAGCGCGCCGTGGTGGCCCGGAGGTTGTCGTCTCGGTCGTGAACGGGTGAAGATGCGCCTCGTGGGGGTGCCTCGGGAGCGCGCACGACAGCCGCGAACCGGGTCCGGTCACCTGCCCGCGCCCGGGGGGATCGGCGCGACGTCGGCGCCGGGGCTCGGTCCCCGGTGACGGGAGAGACCTCGTCCCCCTCCGGGGACGCACCGCGCTCACGGGCCGGTCGGATCGGCAGGGTGACGGCGGCGGTCGCTCGGATCGGCGCCCACCCCCGGGACGACGACGAGCTGCGCCAGAAGAAGGCGCTCCTCGTCCTGCTCGCGGTCTTGATCCTGCCGGTCTCCGTCGTGTGGGGCGGCCTCTATCTCGGCCTCGGCTCGCCGGTGGGCTTCGTTCCGTTCGCGTACTTCGCCGTCTCGCTCGGGTCGTTGCTGGTCTTCTCGCGGACCCGACGCTTCCGACCCCTGTTGGTCACGCAGCTCCTCGACATCATGGTGACGACGACGGCGGGGCAGATGTTCGTCGGCGGGTTCCTGCCGTCGGCGGGGGTGGGGTTGTGGGGGATCCTGGCTCCCCTCGGGGCCCTGGTGTTCCTCGACGTCCGTCGGGCGGTCCGCTGGTTCGGTGCGTTCCTCGCGGTGTTCCTCCTCACCGGCATCGCCGGCGAGGTGCTGTTCCCGGACGCGGACCTGCCGACGGCGTTCACGAGCACGATGCTGGCGTTGAACGTCATCGGTGCCGGCTCCGTCGCCTTCACCATCCTCGCCTCCTTCGCCCATCAGCGCGACGAAGCCTTGACCGCGCTCCGCGCCGAGCAAGCGAGGTCCCAGTTCCTGCTCCTGAACATCCTGCCCGGCTCGATCGCCGAGCGGCTCAAGGCCAGCACCCGGGCGATCGCCGACCACTTCCCATCCGCCTCCATCCTGTTCGCCGACGTCGTGGACTTCACCCCGCTCGCGCAGGGACTCCCTCCGGCCGAGGTCGTCGGGATCCTCGATCGGCTCTTCTCCCGCTTCGATGCGCTCGTCGAGCTGCACGGGCTCGAGAAGATCAAGACGATCGGCGATTGCTACATGGTCGCCGCGGGCGTGCCGGAACCCCGCCCCGACCACGCCCGCGCCGCAGCGCTCCTGGCGCTGGACATGCGAGACGCCGTTGCCCGATCGGCGGTCGGCGAGCTCTCGGGCCTCGAGCTCAGGATCGGGATCAACTCCGGGCCGGTGATCGCCGGCGTGATCGGCACGAAACGCTTCCTGTACGACCTCTGGGGCGACGCCGTGAACACGGCGAGCCGGATGGAGTCCCACGGCACGCCCGGCGAGATCCAGATCACGCGCGCAACGTACGAGCTGGTGAAGGACGGATTCGTCTGCCGGCAGCGGGGGACGATCCCGGTCAAGGGCAAGGGCCTGATGGAGACCTGGTACCTCGTGGGGTCGCGGTCCGATGATCGGCCGACGGGGAACAGCAGCCATCCGGAGGGGTCGATCCGTGCTCGGTCCCCGGGCGGAGACGGCCCCACCGCGTAGCGGTGCATCGGTCCGGGGGGCCGAGATCGGGTGGCAGGCTCCCTCGACTACCGCCGGGCCTGGCCATGGGATCGGACGAACAGCTTCCGCAGCTCGTTCAGCCACAGCACCGTGCTGGCCATCGCGGTGCAGACCAGCCAATCGTGGACGCCGAGCGGTGTCGTGCCGAAGGCACGGTTCAGGAACGGCAGGTGGACCACCGCCACCTGCGGCGGGTCGACCCCCATCGCGAGCGCCGGTGCGGCGTCGGTGAGCAGGTTGATCCAGAGGATCTGCGTGGCGAGCAGCGGCACGGCGGCCGCGCCGCCGGCGGTCCGGAGCCCCAGGATCCCGGCGCCGATCACGCCGAGGAACATCGTGAGCACCTCGCCGGCGTTGGACGAGAGCAGGTAGCGCAGGAACTTCCGGATGTTCGAGAAGATCCCCCGGCCCTCGCGCACGGCGGCGACGATCGTGGCGAAGTTGTCGTCGGCCAGGATCATGTTGGCGGCCTCCTTGGCGACGTCGGTGCCGGTGATCCCCATGGCCACGCCGATGTCGGCGCGCTTGAGCGCCGGCGCGTCGTTCACGCCGTCGCCGGTCATCGCCACGACGTGGCCGTCGGCCTGGAGCGCGTCGACGATCCGCAGCTTGTGCTCGGGCGCGACGCGCGCGTAGACGTCGGCCTCGCGCACCGCCTCGCGGAACCGCTCGTGGTCGAGCTCCTCGATCTCGACCCCCGTGACGGTCCGGGCGCCGGCTCCGACCATCTCGAGCTCCTCGGCGATCCGGGCGGCGGTGCGGGGGTGGTCCCCCGTGATCATCAGCACGCGGATCCCGGCCCCTCGGGCCTCCCCGATGGCGACCCTGGCCTCGGCCCTGGGCGGGTCGATGATCCCCACCACCCCGGCGAAGATCAGGTCCCGCTCGAGGGCCTCGCCGAGCTCGTCCGGCCGATCGGGCAGCCCACCGTCGAGCGGCCGGTACGCCGTGCCGAGCGTGCGGAAGGCCTGTCCCGCGAGCTCGTCCACGGCGGCCAGGATCGCCCGTCGCCGCCGGTCGTCCAGGGGACGGACCTCGTCGCCCACGCGCTCCTGCGTGCACCGCGCCAGGAGCACGTCGGGAGCGCCCTTGGTGGCCACGAACACGCGACCGTCGCGCTCAGCGTCCTCCTGGAGCGTGCTCATCAGCTTGCGCTCGGACGTGAACGGCACCTCGCCGACCCGGCGGAACCGCTCGCCCAGGCCCGACACGAACCCCGCCTTGCGCTCGGCCACCAGGAACGCCGCCTCCGTCGGGTCCCCCTGGACGATCCACTCGCCGTCCTCCTGGCGGACCGACGCGTCGTTGGCCAGCGCGCCGAGCGAGACCACCGTACGGACCTCCTCGAGGAGCGGCCCCATCTCCAGCGAGCCGCCGCGAGCGACGAACTCACCCTCGGGCCGGTACCCGACCCCGGTGATGTCGACCTCGCCGGAGGCGGTCACGATCCGCAGGACCGTCATCTCGTTGCGCGTCAGGGTGCCGGTCTTGTCCGAGCAGATGACGGTGGCCGAGCCGAGGGTCTCGACCGACGAGAGCTGCTTCACGATGGCGTTCTCGCGGGCCATCCGCTGCACGCCGAGCGCGAGGACCACCGACAGGACGGCCGGGAGTCCCTCGGGCACCGCGGCCACGGCCAGTGACACGCCCACCAGCAGCACGTCCACCACGTCGCCGATCTCGTCGATCCGCCTGGTGAGCAGGATCGCCCCGACCACGATGGCCGCGATCACCAGCACGGCCACGCCGAGGATCCGCCCGACGTGGTCGATCTCGCGCTGGAGCGGCGTGCGCTCCTCCTCGGTCTGGCCGAGGAGGGTGGCGATCCGGCCCATCTCCGTCCGCATGCCGGTGGCGGTGACCAGGGCCCGGCCGCGGCCGCGCGTGACCGCCGTGCCGCTGAAGACCATGTTCACGCGGTCGCCCAGCGCCACCGGGCCCGAGAGCGTCCCGACGTCCTTCAGCGTCGCTTCGCTCTCGCCGGTCAGCGAGGCCTCGGCCACCGTGAGCGCCGCGGCCTCGACCAGCCGCCCGTCGGCCCCCACCGCGTCGCCCTCGGCGAGGAGCAGCACATCGCCGGGGACGACCTCGACCGTGGGGAGGCGGAGCGCCACCCCCTCCCGGACCACGGTGGACATCGGCGCGGCCATCCGCTGGAGCGCCGCCACGGCCTGCTCTGCACGGGCCTCCTGCACGTAGCCGAGCACGGCGTTCGCGATCAGGATCGCCGCGATGACCAGCGCCTCGAACGGCACGCCGCGGGCTCCCTCGACGGCCCACGTGACCACCGAGATCCCCACCGCCACGAGCAGCAGGTACACGAGCGGGTCGGCGAACTGGGCGAGGAGCTTGCGCCACGTCGGCACCGGCGGCGTGGGATCCAGACGATTGGGTCCGAACCGCTCGAGGCGCGCCGCGGCCTCGGCCCCGTCCAGGCCGGTCTCCGGGTCGGTGCCGAGCTCGGCCGCGACGTCCTCGACGTCGGCCAGCCACGGCCCGGCCCGGGCCTCCGCGTCCGAGGCGGCTCGGGTCACGTCCCCGCCTCCACCGGGTGCTCGTGGTGCGGGGCGACCTGGACGAAGGTCGTGGCCCCGGGGAGCTCGGCGTCGATGTCGGCCTCGACGCGTTGCGAGAGCTCGTGCACCTGCCGCACGGTCCAGTCCTCGGGCACCAGGACGGTCAGGTACACGAACCGGTGACGCCCCGACTCGCGCGTCCGCACGGCCTCGAACTCGACGTGCTCGCTGGTGCGGTACCGCTCCGTCACGGCATGGACCCGGGCCACCTCGTCGGGCGGCAGCGCCGCGTCGAGCAGCCCCACGACCGACCGGCGGAGCAGCCGGTACCCGGTCCAGAGGATGTTCACGCCCACCAGCAGCGCCACGATCGGGTCGAGCCGCACCACGTCGAACGCCGCGACCAGGGCCACGCCGACGAGGACCCCGGCCGTCGTGTAGACGTCCGTGAGCAGGTGCCTCCCGTCGGCCACGAGCACGATCGACCGGTGCCGCTTCCCGGTCCGGATCAGCACGAGCCCGACGACCAGGTTCAGGAGGGCGGCGGCCGTCGCCAGGGCCAGCCCCAGGCCCGTGCGATCGAGGGGCGTGGGCGTGATCAGCCGCCGGACCGAGGTCCAGACGATGGCCGCCGCGGCCACGAAGACCATCCCGCCCTCGACGCCGGCGGACAGGTACTCGGCCTTGCCGTGGCCGAAGTCGTGGTTGTGGTCGGCCGGTCGTTCGGCCAGCCGGAGCGCGAACAGCGCGACGATCGCGGCGGTCAGGTTCACCGCCGACTCCATCGCGTCCGAGAGCAGCCCCACCGACCCGGTGACCAGGGCGGCGATGCCCTTGACGGCCATCGTCGCGATCGCCGTGGCCAGGGACAGGAGCATGGACCGGATCAGGACGCGGTACTGCGGCGATCTGGACATGTCGATCCACGGGCCGGCGTGCCCGCCCGACCACAGCGTACGGGTCGTCGGGGACCCCCGCACGACCGGACGACCCGTCACCCACCGGCCGAGCGTCACCCCCGCGTCGTAGGGTCATCGGCCGGGCCACCGGCCCCTGGGAGCGAGGAGCGGCGATGGTCACGGTCGAGCAGGTCCGCAGGTTCGCGCTGAGCCTTCCCCGCACGACCGAGGCCCTGGTCCGCGACCGGGTGAAGTTCCGCGTGGGCCGGATCGTGTTCGTCGCGTTCTCGCGGGACGAGACCGTGATGGGGTTCGGCTTCCCCCGGGAGGAGCGGGAAGCCATGGTCCGCGCGGAGCCCCACAAGTTCCTGATGCCGGAGCCGGCGGACCTCCGCTACCACTGGCTCTCCGTCCGGATGGGCGCCATCGACGAGCAGGAGATGCGGGAGCTGGTCCTGGACGCCTGGCAGATGTGCGTCCCCAAGCGCGTCGCGGAGGCCTACGAGGCGGACGGCCGGCCCACGAGCTCGACCAGGCGGTCGAGGAAGCCCAGCTGACCCCCCAGGAGCTTTCGCCGAGCCGATCCCAGGTCGAACCACCCCGCCCGGTCGACCTCGGGGAACTCCGCGGACCGGCCCGAGCGCGGCGGCCACTCCATCGTGAACGTGTTGCTGCGGATCTCGGCCACGTCCAGGTCGCCCTCGAGCGCCCAGGCCACGACCCGCTTGCCGCTGGGGAGCCGGAGCTCGCCGAGCGGGGCCGGCGTCGCGCCGCCGGGAGCCTCGGCCCCCAGCTCCTCGGCGAACTCGCGGAAGGCGACCCGGAGCGGCTCCTCGCCCGGCTCGTACTCGCCCTTGGGGATCGACCACGACCCATCGTCCCGGCGGGCCCAGTACGGCCCCCCGGGGTGGACCAGGAGGACCTCGAGCTCCCCCGGCGAACGCCGCCGGTAGAGCAGGAGCCCCGCGCTCAGCTTCGGCATCCCGTCCCTTCTACCCCATCCGGCCCATCGCGAGCGCGGACGGGTGCAGGAGCGGGACCACCGGCTCCCAGCCCTCGCCCAGCAGGGCGACGAGCGACGGCGGCGTGAGGACCGCCGCCGTGCTCCGGCGCGGGCGCGCCTCCGGGTCCGCGTACCCGCCGGGCGACCACCGGAGCAGCGTGCGGCCCAGCACCAGCCGGGCCGATCCGTCGCGGACCACGAAGGCGCCGTCGGGCAGCTCGGCGTAGGGCATCCGGTGCAGCCGCCGCCGCCCCGTCCCGGGCTCGATCCGCTCCTGGTGCAGGCGCGCATCGATCGGATCCGCGCCGGTCGGACCACCATGCAGGCGCCCCCACACGTCCTGCAGGCGCCGGTAGTCCTCGCGCCGGCACAGGGCGCAGGCGCGGTGCCCCGCCGCCATCGCCGTGGCCTCGTCCAGGAAGAACAGCTCGGTGAACCGCCCCGGCTGGAGGAGGGGGCTCCGCCGCCACCCGCGGAAGCGCAGCCGGCACGCGATCCACCGCCGGGTGGCGAACGCGCGCCGGATGCGCCCCTCGGCGTCGTGCAGGCACCCCCGGTTGCCGTAGACCAGGCCCCGCG
>JBHGAT010000095.1:0-10800 GCA_041946645.1 Candidatus Velamenicoccus archaeovorus
TGGAGCCCGGTCGTGGTCGACGACCGGAAGGAGTTCCTGAACCGCGAGCGCTTCCCCGAGGCGGCCGGGTTCGTCCCGCTCGAGCGCCCCGAGGACGTGGCCAAGGTCGCGCCGATCGACCGGCGGACGTTCGTGGTCGTGATGACCCACAACTTCCTTCGGGACAAGGAGTACGTGCGCTCGCTGATCGACACGCCGGCAGGCTACGTCGCGATGCTCGGCCCGAGCGCCAGGTCCCAGCGACTCCTCACCGAGCTCCGCCAGGAGGGCGTCGAGATCCCCGAGCACTTCCTCGAGCGCGTGCACGGCCCCGCGGGCCTCGACCTCGGTGCGGAGGGGCCCGAGGAGATCGCCGCGGCCATCGTCGCGGAGATCGTCGCGGTCAAGCGCGGGCGCGAGGGCGGGTTCCTCAAGCACCGCCCGGGCCCGATCCACGAGCGCCAGCCGGCTGCGCAGCAGCGCGCCTAGTACCAGCCCTCGGGCGGACCCTTGTACTCCTGGATCGTATTGCCGCCGTCGACCACGATCGAGCGGCCGGTCACGTAGCTCGCCCCCTCGGAGGCGAGGAACGCCACGACCTCAGCCACCTCCTCGGGCGTGCCGGGGCGACCGACCGGGGTGTGCCGGCCGGCCATCAGCTCCTCGGGCGTCGACGAGCCCGTGCGGATCCACCCAGGCGCGACCGAGTTCACCGTCACGCCGTGGCGGGCAACCTCGAGCGCGAGACCGCGCGTGAGGCCGTCCATCCCGGCCTTGGCCGCGCCGTAGCCCACGCTCTCGGGGATCGCCACGACCGGCCCCGTGGCGGACGAGACGTTCACGATCCGCCCGTACCCGCGCTCGACCATCCCCGGCAGCACATGGCGCGTCACGTTGAACGCCGTCTTCAGGTTCACCGCGATCGCGCGATCCCACTCCTCCTCGGTGAGCTCGATGAACCGGTGCGAGGTCTCGTCGACGCCGGTCTGGACCATCCCGGCGTTGTTCACGAGCACGTCGATCCGCCCGTACAGCTCGAGCACCTCGCCGACCAGCGTGCGAGCCTGCTCGAACACCGTGAGGTCGGCCGCGGATCCGGCCACGGTGAGGCCCTCCGCCCGGAGCTCGTCCTCGCGCTCGCGGATCCGGTCGGTGGTGGACGTGATCGCGAGCATCGCGCCCTCGCGCCCGAGCACCCGGGCGCAGGCGAACCCGATCCCGCTCGGGCTCCCCGCGCCGGTCACCAGCGCCACCCGACCGTCCAGCCCGTACGCCACCTCGGCACCTCCGTCCCTCCGCCGCCCGAACCCTACCCGGTGGCAGGTCCCCGGGGCTGCGGATAGGCTCCGAGCGCCGCAGACGCCATCGGAGGACGACGACGTGCTCATCGAGAACGAGTTCGAGGTCCCCGCCCCCGTCGACCGCACGTGGGACTACCTGCTCGACGTGGAGAAGGTGGCGCCGTGCGCCCCCGGCGCCGAGCTCACCGAGGTCGTGGACGAGCGCACCTGGAAGGGCCGGATGCTGATGAAGCTCGGCCCGGTCTCGCTCTCGTTCAGCGGGACCGTGACCATGGAGGAGCGGCACGACGACGACCACCGGGTCGTCCTGGTCGCGAAGGGCCAGGAGACCAAGGGCAAGGGCGCGGCGTCGGCCACGGTGACCTCGTGGCTGGAGGATCTCGGGGCCGAGACGCGGGTGAAGATGCAGGCGGACATCACGCTCTCCGGCACCGTGGCGCAGCTCTCGCGAGGGCTCCTGCCCGACGTATCCGCCAAGCTCACGCACCGGTTCGCCGAATGCCTACGCGAGAGCATCAGCGCTGAGGGAGCGCCTGCGGGGGCTCGCGTGGGAGGCCCGGCGGCGGTGGCTCCGGCAGCCACCCCACACCCGGCCCTGACGACGCCACCGCTGCCGGGCCAACCGTCGGGACCTCCCGGCCCGCGGCCGCGGGCTCAGGCGATCGGGGGGATCAGGCTGGGGCTGTGGGCGGTGTGGAGGGCCGTGGTGCGGTTCTTCCGGCGGCTGGTCGGCGGCGGGCGGTGATCTCGGCGGTCGTGCTCGCCGCGGGGACGTCGTCGCGGTTCGGGCGCACCAAGCAGCTGATCGAGGTCGCGGGCAAGCCGCTCGTGCAGCACGCCGTGGACGCGGCGGCCGAGGGCGGGGTGGCCGAGGTCGTCGTGGTGCTCGGCCAGGATGCCGGGCGCGTACGCGACGCGCTCCGGTTGCCGGCGAACGCGCGAACGGTGGTCAACCCGGCCTTCCGGGACGGGCAGGCCAGCTCGCTTCGCGTGGGCCTCGATGCCCTGGATCCATCGAGCGACGGGGCGATCGTCCTGATGGCCGATCAACCGGGGATCGGGGCGCGACACGTGCGGGCGCTGCGGGACGCGTTCGCGCACGAGGAGGCGCCGATCGTGCGGCTGCGGTTCCGGGACGGGCCGGGGCCGGCGCTCCTGTCGCGGGAGATGTGGGACCGAGCTCGGGCGCTGACCGGAGACGCGGGCGCCCGGCAGCTGATCCACACGCACCCGGAGCTCGTGCTCGAGGTCTTCGTGGACGAGGACCAACCGCCCGACGTGGACCGGCCGGAGCTTCTCCCGCGCTAGGACCGCCACCGCCGAGCCGGGCCGGGAAACGCGACGCCCGGGCCCTTGGTGGCCCGGGCGCGCGCCTACAGCTAGGTCGGGAGGGGCTAGCCGTAGAAGATGACGGTCACCCAGAACTTCCCGTCTGACCTCACGATGCCGATCGCGGTGTGGTCGTACGTCGGCTTCAAGATGTTCTTGCGGTGGGGCGTGCTGTCCATGAAGGCCTGCTCGAGCCCGTCGAGAGTGGTCCCCACCCCCACGTTCTCGCCCCCGATGGTCCAGTCGAGCCCGTTCAACCTCGCCGCCAGGTCCTCGCTGTGGAACAGGTACCCGGCCTCCGCCATCTCCCGGCTGTGCCGCTTCGCGTAGCGGGAGAGCTTCTCGTTGAGCGCCAGGGCCGCCCGATCGTGCTGGGACCGGTCCTGGTTGGTGAGCTCCAGCATCGTGACCCGCCGCCGGTCCGCCGCATCGGCCTGCTGCGGGACGAACGCCTGAGCGAAGAACGCCGTCACGACCAGGAGCGCGATCGCCGCCTTGCTGCGGCTCCCGGTCCACGCGGTCTGCATCGTGCTGCCTCCCGACCTCCCGGGTCCCGGTGGAGGACCGGGCCCCCGGCGCCGGGGGGCTCGGCCTTCGGTAGCTCGGCCGCCTTCGCCCCCCTTCGAGGGCGGTGAGGCCCGGAGCTTTGCGCCCCGCCGTTCCCGGCGGTTTGCCGTTTCGGGACCGACCCTTCAGTCCTTGCCTGGTTAGGTATCGGCCGGACGCGTTCCGCGGTTTAGCGGTGGGTCGAACGGGGGAACCCGGACCGGGGGGGACGCCCGACCGCCAGGGAGGGGTCAGCAGGCCGGCCCGAGCCGCCGGTGGCGGAGCGCGGGCAAGCGGTCCCGGACCCGGCGGAGCTCCTCCAGGTCCAGGTCGGCGAAGGTCACGCCAACGCCCTCGGGGGCCCTGGCGAGCACCCGGCCCCACGGGTCCACCACCAAGCTGTTGCCGTAGCACCGGCGGCGCTGCTCGGGCGGCCCCCAGGTCCCCCACTGTGCCGCCGCCACCACGAACACCTGGTCCTCGATGGCCCGTGCCCGGACCAGCACGTCCCAGTGGTCCGTGCCGGTCTCGTACGTGAACGCGGCGGGCACGAACACGATCTGGGCCCCCTGGACCGCGAGCGAGCGGTAGAGCTCGGGGAACCGCACGTCGTAGCAGACCGACAGGCCGACCCGGCCGAACTCGGTCTCGGCCGTGACCACCCGATCGCCGGCCGTGTAGCTGGCCGACTCGCGGATCGGGGGCTGCCCGGGGAGCTGGACGTCGAACAGGTGGATCTTCCGGTACGTGGCCACCAGCTCGCCCCGCCGGTCGAACAGCAGGCTCGTGTTGAACACGGCCCGGTCCGGGCCGAGCTCGAGGATGCTGCCCCCGAGGATCCACATCCGGCGTTCGGCCGCGACCGAGGCCAGCCAGTCGCTCGTGGGGCCCGGTACGGGCTCGGCCACCTCGCGGTGCCGGCGGGCCGAGCCGAGGTACGTCCACACCTCGGGAAGCGCGGCCAGGTCGGCGCCGCCTGTCGCGGCCGCCTCGAGCAGCTCACCGGCCGAGCTCCGGTTGGCCTCGACGTCGTCGCGCGAGTTCATCTGGCAGAGCGCGACCTTCATCGCGGCATCCTACGATCCCCCCGTGGCGGTGGGCCGATACACGGTGATGGACGGCGAGGGCAACGCCGTGGGGACCGAGGAGTTCCGCTGCGCCCCCGGCCCCATGGGCTGGCGGTACTTCGCCGACCTCCTCGGCGACGACGAGGTCGCGACCCCGGTCGGACGGTTCGCCGCCGCGCGGTGGCGGTACACGGCGCTGTCGTCCGGTTGGAGCCGCGACCTCTGGGTCGCCGCCGACGTGGTGGTGCGCTACGAGGACGTGTTCGAGCTCGAGTGGTACGAGCCCGGGGCGAGCGGCCCCGTGCCCCGGAGCTGACCGGGCCTCACGAGGCCTGCTCCATCTCCTCGGCCCGGTAGATCGCCTCGATCTCGAGCTCGATCCGGACGGTCGGGCCGACCAGCCAGCCGCCGGTCTCGATCGCGAGGTTCCAGGTGAGGCCGAAGTCCTCGCGGAGGATCTCGGTGGAGGCCGAGAACGACGCGACCTGCGTGCCGAACGGGCTGTCGTGGACGCCCAGGTACTCGGCGTGCAGCGTCACCGGCCGCGTGACGTCCTTGATCGTGAGCTCGCCCTCCAGGTCGAAGGTCGCCGGCCCGGTCGGGCGCAGCGCGGTGCTGCGGAACGTGAGCTTCGGGAACCGGTCCACCTCCAGGAAGTCGGCGCTCCTCAGGTGGTCGTCGCGCTCCGGCGTGGCGCTGTCGATGCTCGCCGCGTCGATCTCCACCTCCACCGTGGACCCCTCGGGGACCTCGGCCACCTGGATCGTGCCGCTCACGGTGCGGAACCGGCCGCGCACCTTGGTCAGGATGTGCCGGGCGACCCACTCGACGGTGGTGTGCTGCGGATCGAGCTCCCAGACCCCCGTCGCCGGCAACAGCGATCCACCGACCTCTCTCGTCGCCTGCATCCCCTCTCCTCCCGTCGTCGAGGCTTACGTGTCACAAGGGACTAACGAGGGGTTAGCAACGGCTATTCCGGGCGTGGAAGGCTTCTCCTCGACGGGTCCGGTGCGTACGATGCCCCGGATGGAGGATCTCTCCCCCTACTGCCACCACTTCCACCATGCGGTAGGGATCCTGGCCCGGCGGTGGACGCCCGAGATCCTCCGGGCGCTGCTGTCGGGCCTCACACGGTTCAGCGCGTTCACCGCCGCCATCCCCGGCCTGTCCGACCGGCTGCTCTCCGAACGGCTCAAGGAGCTCGAGCAGGAGGGGATCGTCGTGCGCACGGTGATCCCCAGCACGCCGGTCCGCGTCGAGTACCACCTGACGCCCAAGGGTCAGGACCTGGGGCAGGCCATGCACGCGATCTCGGCCTGGGCCGAGCGATGGGTCACGCTCGAGGAGGCCGAGGCTGGCTAGGCCGGCTCGGCGCGCTCGGCGAACGCCACGACGGCCGCGGCCGGGCGCAGGCAGTGGTCCAGGTGCATCGACCGGTTGTAGCTGCCCACGCCGAGCATCGCGACCACGTCCCCCTCCCGGACCTCGGGGAACGGTAGGTCCTCGGCGAACAGGTCGTCCCCCTCGTTGATGTTGCCGGCCACGACGACCTCGCGCTCGGGCGGCTCGTCGGGGTTCCGGCAGGGCACCACCGCAAGCGGCGAGCGGTAGATGAAGCGCTCTGGCATCACGTTGTAGCCGGCGTCGAGCCCCACGAACGTGACGCCGGCGCGCTCCTCCACCGTGACCACCTCGGCCAGCAGGACCCCCATCTCCTTGGCCAGGAAGTCGCCCGGCTCGACGCCGATGGCGACCCCCAGGTCCCCCAGGTGCTCCACCAGGATCCCGGCGTAGACGTCCACGTCGAGCGGCGTCTCGCCGGGGCCCTGGGGCACGCCCAGGCCGCCGCCGGCGTTCACCTCGACGATGGGGCACCCCGCCTCGAGCAGGCGGTCGGTCATCCGCCGGACCACCCGGACGGCCTCGGCGAACCGCGGGAGGCCATCGTCGAGGAAACCGTCGCCCACGTGGACGTGGACGGTGTCGAGGGCGAGGTCGAACCGCCGGGCGATGGCCACGGCGTCGTCGAGCTGCTCCTCGAGGATCCCGAACTTGGAGGGGCGTTCCGCGCCGCTGTACAGGTGCGCCCGCCCGGGGCCGGACGCCGCCCCCAGCCGGGGGTTCACGCGGAGGCCGACGGGACGGCCGGCGGCCCGCCGTCCGTACCGCTCGAGCTGCGAGAGCAGGTCCAGGTTCACGTGGATCGGGTGCGAGAGGATCGCGTCCAGGTCGCGCTCGGACACGTTGGTACCGGTGTAGCTGATCTCCTCCGGCCGCCAGCCGTGGTCGAGCGCCCAGGCGACCTCGCCGGGCGAGCACACGTCCATCCCCACGCTCTCCGGCGAGCCCGGCGGTCCCAACGCACGCACGAACCGCAGCACCGCCGGATCGCGCTGCGCCTTGAGCGCGAGCCGCAGCCGGAGCTCGGCGCCGAGCCGCCCGAACGCCGCCTGCAGGGCGCGGGCCTGCTCCTCGATCCGGCACAGGTCGTAGACGTAGAGCGGCGTCCCGTGCTCGCGGGCGAGCGCCGTGGCGTCACGGCCGGCCACGTGCAGACGGCCCCCGCGCACCTCGAGCCCGGGTCGGCTCCACCACGGCGACGAGCGGCCCACGGCGGCTACCCTCCCAGCTCCCGCTCGACGATGGCCACGAGCTCCCCGTGCCCGAACGGCCGGTTGTGACCGGCGCAGACCAGCGCGGCGGGGAGCTCGCGGAGACGGAGCAGGCTGCGCTCGAACGCGGCTCGGTCGATCGCGTGCAGCGCGTCGTCCGCGTAGACGGTGTCCCCGGTGAACAGGACCCGCGCCGAGGGCTCCCAGAGCGCGATGCTGCCCGGCGTGTGCCCGGGGACGTGGAGGACCTCCAGCCGACGGTCGCCGAGCTCGACCACGTCGCCGTCCTCGAGCTCGCGCGTGGCGCCGGCGGGGCGGGTCCGGAAGCCGGCCACGTCGAACCCGGCCTCCGGGAGCGCCCGCAGCAGCACCTCGGGCGGCGCGTACCCGTAGTAGGCCATGTCCCGGATGAAGGCCGGCGAGAGGTCGGCCCCGAGCAGCCGGAGCGGATCGGACGGCTCGGCCATCTCCGCGGCGTCGGCCGGGTGGATCCAGCGGGCGTCGAACTCGTGCATCCCGCCGACGTGATCGAAGTGGGCGTGAGTGGCCACCGCCACCACGGGCCGCCCGCCGTGCCCCTCCACCACCGGCCGGAGCGGCGCGATGCCGTTGGCCGTGTCGATCACCAGGTCGCGATCGCGGCCCCGGACCAGCCACACGTTGCTGGCCAGGTACGGATCGACGTGCGGCTCCTCGATCAGGTGCACGCCGTCCGCCACCTCGCGCAGCTCGAACCATCGATCCGCCACGGGCAACGCCTGCATCCCGCCCTCCTCGGACGCTCCGGACGCCGCCCATCCTCGCAGCAACGCGCCGGACCCGTTTGCCGGCCCCGCCGCCCGGGAAGGAGCGCGGTATCGCCATCCCAGGAGGATCGTCCATGTCCGACGACGCGAAGCTCCCGACGGGCAGCCTCGCTCAGGAGAAGCGAGGGGACACGTCCGATCCTGGACATCCACAGCCGAGCGAGCCCGAGGTCGAGAGCGCCCGGCTCCTCGCCAACGACGCCCGCGAGCAGCTCGAAGGCGACGGGATCGGGGACGACCGGATCCGCCGGCTGGCCGACGAGTTCATCGCGCGGGACCTCGGTGAGGGCGTGCCCGAGTTCGTGGCCTGGGCCCGCCGGCGCCTCCGGGAGGGTCCGTCCGCGAGCTGACCCACAGCCCCCACGGCCCCGCCGGGCCGTCCGCTCAGCCGCGACCGTTGCGAGCGGCCCCGGCCGCGGCGAGGGCCGCGGCGGCGGCCAGGACACCGGCCACGACCCGCCCCTGATGCAGCCTGAGCCACAGCTGGAGGCTGCGGCCGTGCGAGCGGTCGTCGAACCGCCCGTGCGCACCCCGGTCGCCGGGCACCGGCTCCCACAGGTTCGAGGGCCGGTCGGGGTCGGCCGGCTCGTCGGTCTGCTGCGAGCCGAACGCCGTGCGGGCCAGGTATCGGTCGAGGAGCCCGGGGGCCAGCTCGTTGCCCACGATCGTGGCCACGGAGGTGCCGCCCACCTTGAGCTCGTGCCGGTCCGGGTGGTCGGCCGCCCAGACGATGCCCTTCGCTGCGACCTCGGGCTGGTAGATCGGTGGGACCGGCTGCGCCCGTCCGGGCAGGCGCGACAGGCACACGTCGAACTGCGGCGTGTTCACCGCCGGGAGCTGCACCATCGTGATCCGCACCGCGCTCTGCTCGTGGAGGAGCTCGGTCCGGACGGACTCCGTGAACCCCTGGACCCCGTGCTTGGCACCACAGTAGGCCGACTGCAGCGGGATGCCCCGGTACGCGAGCGCCGAGCCCACCTGGACGATCGTCCCGCGGTCCCGGGACCGCATCCGCCGGAGCGCCGCCATCGTGCCGTACACGGTGCCCAGGTAGGTGACCTCGGTCACGCGGCGGAACTCGCCCGGGGCCACGTCCCAGACCGGCGCGAACACCGACGTCATCGCGTCGTTCACCCATACGTCGATCGGTCCGAGGATCCAGAGGGGACGGATCGGGCGCGAGCTCGCCGCCGGTCGGCTCGAGCACGCCGTCGAAGAGCAGCCGCTCGACCCGCACGTGGTCGGCGAAGTGCTCGAGATGCCGAAGGGTGGGGACCGCGCAGGCCGGATGGACGTGCAGCTCAGGGCGTCGGCGACACGACAGGCTCGGCCACGCTCATCACCAGCCGCTGGGCCGTCGACCGGAACCGCTGCGGGTCCCCATACGGCCTGGCCACGAGCATCGCGCCCTCGAGACCGCTCACGATCGTCCTGGCCGCCTCGGCGGCACTGCCGGTGAAGCCCAGCGCGCCGGTGGCGCGACCTTCCTCGAGGACCGTCGTCAACCACGCCTCGTTCCCGTCGAAGAAGCGGATCACCGCTTGCTGCATCGGTTTGGGCAAGGTCCGGTACTCGGCCGCCAGCATCCCGCACAGGCACATCCGACCGCCCTGCAGGACCTCGGCATAGAGATCGGCGTACGCCTCGAGCTTGGCCAGCGGATCCGTGATCCGTCGGTCGACCTCGCCCAGGGAGGCGGTGAACCGGTCGGCGTAGCGATCGATCAGGGCGCGGCCGAGGTCGTCCTTGGTCGCGAAGTGGTAGTGGAGACCGGCCTTCGTGACCTTGAGCCGCTCGGCCACGTCCGCGTAGCTGAACCCGTTGAACCCGCGCGTCTGCACCAGGCGCTCGGCCACGTCCAGGATCCTGGAAGCCGTTCCGGAGCCGGCGCCGCCCCGTGCGCGCTGCATCGATGCATCCTCCCCGGCGCTCCGGTCCTTGACAACTGACCTACTAGTAGGTAAGCATCCTAGCACGAGAGCCGCAGGAGCCCGTCACGGCGAGGGGAGGGTTCGCGATGCAGCAGATGGAGCACGTCACCGAGCACGTCTCGTTCGGATCGCCGGACGAGGTCCGCGAGTTCCCCAACGGGCGCGCGGAGATCGTCCGGATCGGCGGGGCCGAGGTGGGGCGTCTCGTGTTCGAGCCGGGGTGGCGTTGGTCCAACGACGTCAAGCCGATCGCGCAGACCGAGAGCTGCGAGGCGCCGCACTTCCAGTACCACCTGAGCGGCCGGCTGGCCATCCGGATGGACGACGGCACGGAGTTCGTGGCCGAGCCGGGCGACGTCACCTCGCTCCCGAGCGGCCACGACGCGTGGGTGGTCGGCGACGAGCCGGCGGTGGTGGTCGACTGGTACGGCGCGAGCAACTACGCCAAGGGGATGTGAGCCTCGGCGCGCCGCTGGACCCTGGTGGACCTACCGCTGTCCGTCTTGCTGTCGTTGCCGCTCGTGCCATACCAGTACCGATCCGGGTCGCTGCAGGCCGCCAGTGCAGGCCGAAGGCCTCTGGCGCCCGCGAAAGCGCCCACAACGACGAACACGGCAACCACAGTCGCCCAGCGTCCGAGCTGCGAACTGAAGATCATCGGGCATCGACCCCCTTGGTAGCCTGCACAGATTCACCGAACGGGACGCACTTGAAGGTCACACCGAGGACGCTGCCGGCCGGCACGGGCAACTCGACCGGGAACACGTCGCCGTCCCCCACGTCCACCGTGAAGGGATCGCTCGACGCCTCGCCTTGGGTGGTCTCTGCCATCCCGATGCACGAATTCGTGCCCGGATCGCCTGTCTCGCTCCACTGAGCACGGACGAGGATGGTCGCGCTTGACGCATCTACCTCGGTTGGGCTTCCCGCGGCCGACAGCGTGTAGACCCCGACGCCAGGTGCGCCAGCGGAGCATTCGGCACGACCCGAGGCCGGTGGCGACGTCACGGGGATGGCGATAGGGGCGGGCGCGCTGAGAGACGGGGTCAAGCTGTCGATCTCGACGTCCTGGGAGCCGACTTCCTCACTGTTCGCGTCGAACAGCTGGAAGCGACACACCGCCGGCCCGGGATACCGCCCGACCACGAGATCGTGAAGGACACGCCAGCAACGGCCTCGGAGGACCCAGCGTCTCCACCCTGAGGTTCGAATGGGTACTCGACCTGAAC
>JBHGAT010000096.1:0-6611 GCA_041946645.1 Candidatus Velamenicoccus archaeovorus
GACCGGGGCCACCGCGACCGGGGGATCGGCATGAGCGAGCCGCTCGACCCCGAGGTCGTCCACGCGCTCGAGCGGGGCTCGTTCTGCCACGTCGTCACGCGCTCGCGGTTCGGGCCGCACCTCACCCCGATGGTGTTCGCCCTGTCCGAGGGAAGGCTGTGGGTGACGACGTCCCGGAGCTCGGTCAAGGCGCGGGCCTGGCGCCAGGAGCCGAGCGTCGGGGGGTTCGTCCGGGCGGGGGAGACCGGCGTGATGTTCGCCGGCCGGGTCCGGACCTACGACCTGCTCGATGCGCGCTCGTGGCAGCGGGCCCTCCGGCAGACCCCCGCGCTCGCCGCCGCCAGCCTCCGGTTCACCCGCAAGAACGCCCGGTTCTTCGCCGGGTACGCCGTCGACGCCCACCACGTGCCCCTGTCCTGGACGCCCCCCGGGCGGGTCTTCGTGGAGATCGAGCTGGAGCGGACCGCGTTGGTGGATCACCAGGGGGTCCGGCGGGTCTGGGGAACCTGGCCCAGCGGGGTGGCCTCGCGCGCCGCGTTCCGGGCCGACCGGCGGGGGCGCGAGGCCCTCCGGGGCCTGCCTCGGGGTCTCCTCAAGATCCTCGGGCACGAGGGACGGGGCGTGCTCGGCGTGGAGGGCACGGCCGGCCTGGTCGCCCTCCCGGCGGGGTGGGCGCTCGACGGGCCGGCGCTCTACGCGGTGGCGCCCATCCCGGTGCTCGAGCTGGCCGGGATGACCGATCCGGCGCCCACCGTGGCGCTCGGCATGGACCGGCCCTCCTGGTGGCGGGCTCGGTTGATGGTCGGCGCGATGGTCCAGGGGCGGGCCGAGGTCGCCGTGCCGGACCTGCTGCGCTCGGGCCGGGCCTCGGCCGTGCGACACCTCGCGCAGATCGGCTCCGGGGCCGACCGGGCGCTCCTCCGGCTCCGTCCTCACCGCCTGGTCTGGTGGGAGGGCTGGACCAGCGGGAGCGCGAGGGTGTGAGCGTCGTCTCGGTCTCCGTGGAGGTCCACGCGCCGCCCGATCGCGTGTGGGAGATCGTCGCCGACCCCCGGAACCTCACCCGGTGGGACCGGCGGATCGAGTCGGTCGAGGCCGTCCCGGCCGATGGGCTGTCGAAGGGCGCCACGTACGTGACCGTGATGCGGTTCGTCGCCGTGCGGGCCAGGGTGCACGCGAAGGTCCTCGAGTGGGACCCGCCGCACCGCTCACGGGTACGCCTGAGCGGCCTCGTGGACGCCACGGTGACCACCACGGTCACCGGGGTCGACGACGGCACGACCCTGCTCGAGCACGTGGTCGACTACCGGTTCCACGGCGGAGCGTTGGGTGACCTGGCCGCCCGCAGCCTCCGGCTGCTGGGCGGGGCACAGCTCGCCCTGCGCCACGGCACCCTGGCTCAGGTGCGTCAGATCGAGCGCGACGCGTAGCCCGGCGCGGGGTGGTCCGCGGGCTGCTCGGTGCGGTCAGTCCTTCCCCCCCTCGCGCAGGCGCTTGCGCTCGGCGCGTCCGGGACGGCCCGCCAGGTACCCGATCAGGGCACCCAGCAGCCCGGCGACCACGATCACGGTGATCACCCGGGCCTGCGTGGTGAAGAACAGGAAGTTGACCTCGACGCTCTTGAAGTTGGCGGCGGCGAAGACGACGAACACGAGCAGGGCGACGGCCCCGAGCACCAGCCGTGGGCTCACGCCGGAGCGCTCGCGATCCGAGTCTCCGTGCCCGGGGTCTCCGTTCGGGATGTCGCCGCGTCGTCGCATCGGCCTCTGGGGACGGCTTCCACCGCGGATGGTCGCATATCATCCGCCGCGATGCTTCGTCGGGCGATGCGCGTGGGCGGGCTGGTCGGTCTGTGCCTGGCCGGGGGGATCGCGGCGAGCGGACGCCGAGGCCGGGAGCTGGACGAGGGGGCCTTCCGAGCGATCAACCGCGGCCGTGGGCCCGTTCCCGACCGGCTGGCCACCGGGATCACCGAGCTCGGGTCGATCTGGGCGTCGGTCGGTGCGGCGGCGGCCCTGGCCGCGCTGGGGCGGCGCTCGGCGGCGGCTCGAGGGCTCGGGGCGGCCTCGGCCGCGTGGCTGGCCGGCCAGGGACTGAAGCGGCTGTTCCTGCGGCCGCGGCCGTACCAGGCCG
Source organism: Candidatus Velamenicoccus archaeovorus (assembly GCA_041946645.1). Lineage (GTDB taxonomy): Bacteria > Actinomycetota > UBA4738 > UBA4738 > HRBIN12 > DASQQQ01. The sequence goes on from JBHGAT010000096.1 coordinate 2,134, forward strand.
ATCCCGACGGCGTCCGCCTGCTGGCGCATCCGCCCCGAGCCACGTCCTGGCCCAGCAGCCACCCGGCGGTGGTGCTCGCGTTCGTGACGGCGGCCGGTCGGGAGCTCCGCCTGCCGCCCGGCGCTCGATCGACCTTGACCGGCCTGGCCGTCGCGGTGGGGGTCTCTCGCACGTACGTGGGCGTGCACTACCCCTCGGACGTGATCGGCGGTCTGCTGCTCGGCCGCGCCGTCGCCGAGGCGCTGTCCGGCGACGGCGGCTAGACTCGCGCGGTGGCCCCGCTCGGCACGATCGGATGGCCGGTCCTGGACCGCGTTCACGTCCTCGGCAGGTTCGCCATCTCACCGCACGGGGTGGGCATCGCCGTGGGGTTCCTGTTCGGGGCCTGGATCCTCACCCGCGAGGGGCGCAAACGCGGCCTGACGCTCGAGCACATCAACTCGATGGTGTTCTGGGCGCTGGTAGGAGCCATCGTGGGGGCCCGCCTGTTCTGGGTGATCGCGCACTGGCGCGAGCTGGACGGGTTCCTGGACGCCTTCGCCGTGTGGCGGGGCGGGATCAGCTTGCTCGGTGGGATCGCCGGCGCCGTCCTGCTGAACGTCCCGGTGTTGCGTCGGGACGGCTACCGGTTCTTCCAGGTGATGGACGGTGCCGCGATCGGGCTGTCGTTCGGCATCGCGTTCGGGCGGATCGGCGACCTGATCATCGGCGATCACTTCGGGACGCCGACGAGCTGGCTGCTCGCGTTCCGGTACGACGGGGGGCTGCCGGCCGGCTATCGCTGCGTCGCCGGCGTGTGCCGCGAGGTCCTCCAGGGCGGCCGGACGATCGAGCTGTCCCGGACCGGCGCCAAGCTCTTCGCCGCGGACGGCAGGTTGCTCTCGGCCGGCGCCGGGGTCCACCAGACCGCGCTGTACGACATGATCCTGGCGACGCTGCTGTTCCTGCTCCTCTACGCGATCAGCCGCCGGGAGCGCAGGCTGGGGGTCCTCACGCTGACGTTCGGCGCCTGGTACGGCGCGACCCGCGTGCTCGAGGACTTCCTCCGCGTGGACAAGCGGTTCTTCGGCATGACGGGGAGCCAGTGGACCGGCCTGACCGTCTCCGTCGTCTGCATGATCACGCTGCTCGTGTGGGCGATCCGGGCGCGCCGGGGACCGTCGGAGCGACCGGTCGACGAGCTCGAGCCGGACGGTGTGCCCTAGTGGGCGTGACCGGCGTGGCTCCCCGCGGCCGCGCCGGGCTGCGCCATCAGGGGCAGCGGCTTGCCGACCTTGGTCTTCGTGGCCCGCGCCACGCGGCGAGCCGACCCGCGCAGCGCCTCCCCGGCCGGGGAGTCGGGGTCGGACAGGACGATCGGCCGCCCGGCGTCGCCGCCCTCGCGGAGCGCGGGCATCAGCGGCACCTGCCCGAGCAGGGGCACGCCGAGCGTGTCGGCCGCGAGCTGTCCACCGCCCTCGCCGAAGATCAGGCTCCGCTCGCCGCAATGCGGGCAGACGAACCACGACATGTTCTCGATCACGCCGATCGGCCGTAGGTTGGTGCGCTCCGCCATCTTGCCCGCCCGCTCGGCCACCTTGCGGGCGGCCTCCTGCGGCGTGGTCACCACCAGCATCGACGCCCCGGGCAGGAAGGAGGCCAGCGAGATCGACACGTCGCCCGTCCCCGGCGGCAGGTCGCACAGCAGGAAGTCGAGATCGCCCCAGTAGACGTCGCCCAGGAACTGCTCGATCGCCTTGTGGAGCATCGGGCCGCGCCAGATCACCGGGGTCTCCTCCGGCACGAAGAAGCCCATCGAGATGACCTTCACGCCGTGCGACTCGAGCGGGAGGATCATGTCGTTGAAACCGACCGGCTTGCCCGTCACCCCGAGCATCCGCGGCACGGAGAACCCCCAGACGTCGGCGTCGAGGACGCCGACCCGGTGCCCCTCGGCCGCGAGCGCCGCCGCCAGGTTCACGGTCACGCTCGACTTGCCCACACCGCCCTTGCCGGACGCGACCGCGATCACCGACGTCTGAGACCCGGTGAAGAACGTGCGCTGCTGCGGGGGGACGCCGCCGCGGAGCTTGGCCACGAGCGCGGCCCGCTGTTCCTCGCTCATCGGTGTCATCCGCACGTCGACGTGCTCGACGCCGAGGGGGGTCAGTGCGCTGGTCACGTCGCCGGTGATCCGGTCCTGGAGGGGGCAGCCGGCGATCGTGAGCAGGACGTCGACGCGGACCACGTCGCCCTCGACCTGGATGCCCTGGAGCATCCCGAGGTCCTCGATGGGCCGACCGATCTCCGGGTCCAGGACGTTCCGAAGCGCCTGCCTGACCTGCTGCTCGGTGACCACTCGGGGCTCCTTCGGGGGATTATGCTGATTCAGACCGTGCGGACCGTTCAAATCCCTATGGTACGGCCGGGCGGGGGGAGCGTCGATGGCGGCGGTTGACCACAGCCCGCTCGAGGTCCACAAGGCCCTCGCGGACGACACCCGGTTCCGACTGTACCGGTACCTCGGCCTGTCGGGGCGGGCGGTCTCGGTCCGCGAGCTCTCGACCCGGCTGTCCCTTCACCCCAACACGCTCCGTCCGCACCTGCGGCGGCTCGAGGAAGCCGGGCTCGTGGCCCGGGAGATCCGCCGCGGCTCCACGGTGGGACGGCCACAGACCCTCTACTCGGCCGTCGATCGCGAGATCCCCGAAGGCCGGGACTACCGTCTGCTGGCCGAGGTGCTCGCGGGGCTGATCCGCGGCCCTCGCTCGGCCGAGCGAGCCCAGCTCATGGCCCGCGAGTGGGGACAGTACCTCCTCGCCCAGGGCGGTCCCAAGCCCGGCACCCGGCTGCCGGCGGGCCGGAACCTCGCGGTCCTCCAGGAGGCCATGGCCAGGGCGGGGTTCGTGCCCCGGTTCCACCGCCGGGGCCGCCAGGGGATCGAGGTCTCGCTGCGCGACTGCCCCGCCCGGGACCTCCTCGAGGACCATCGGGACCTGATCTGCGCGGTCCACCGGGGCCTGCTCGAGGGCATGCTGGGCGGGCTCAAGCCGCCGCTGCGGATGGTCGAGCTGGCCCCCCTGGTGGAGCGTTCGACGTGCCGGGTCATGGTCCGCGAGCCCGACGTCCAGGCCGGGCGGCCGGGCTCGAGCCCGGCGCCGGCCCGCCCGGTGCGCCCGGCACGGGGTCAGGCGCGGACCTCGGAGCGGATCCACCCCAGGTAGTCGGCCGAGCCCGCCTCGATGGGGATCGCCGTGATCTCGGGCACGTCGTAGGGGTGGAGCTCGCGGATCGCCCGCTCCAGTGCCGGGTAGGCGTCCCGAGTGGTCTTGGCCACCAGGAGCCACTCGTCGGCGTGCTCGACGGTGCCGGCCCAGCGGTAGGTGCTCCGGATCGGGCCGAGCAGCTGCACGCAGGCGGCCCGGCGATCCTGGACCAGCCGGTCGGCGATGGCCTGGCCCGTGTCCCTCCGGTCCACCGCACAGAGGACCTGGACGGCATCTTCCATGACACCTCCTCGTTCCGGGGTCGTTGCCGCCCGGATCAAGCCCGGCTCAGGCTGCCCCCGATCGGTTCCGATACCACGGACGGGCCCCGCGCGCAGGCGCGCGGCCCGCTGGAACGAACGAACTGCGATTCCGAGGGGGTTCCATCGTGCTGACGGCGGAAGGGATGGAGGACGCGCTCGCGGGGGACCGGCCGGACGGCATCCTGGGCGAGTTCCACGACTGGCTGGCCGGCGTCGTGGAGCGGGAGGACTCAGACCTGCACGTCAAGGTCGGCGCGCCGCCCAAGGTCCGGACGGCGGCCGGCGTGCTGACGTCGTTGGACCGCTCGCCGCTCGCGCCCGAGGAGACGGCGGCGATCGCCGACGCCATCGTGCCGGCCGACCGCCGAGGGCGGTTCGAGGCGGCGGGCGAGATCGACTTCGCGTACTCGATCCCGCACGTGGGACGCTTCCGGGTCAACGCGTTCCGGCAGCGCGGGGCCGTCAGCATCGTGCTGCGTCGGCTGCGGTTCGGGGGCCCGACCTTCGACGAGCTCGGCCTCCCCGGGGTCGTCCGGACGCTGGCCGAGGAGCCGCGGGGGCTCGTCCTGGTCACCGGGCCGACCGGCTCGGGCAAGACCACCACGCTCTCGGCGATGATCGAGCACCTCAACCGGGGCAAGCAGGTCCACATCGTCACGATCGAGGACCCGATCGAGGTCCTGTTCCGCGACGACCAGGCGTCGATCAACCAGCGCGAGGTGGGGACGGATACGGAGAGCTTCCTGTCGGCGCTCCGAGCCGCGCTGCGTCAGGACCCCGATGTGATCCTGATCGGCGAGATGCGCGACACGGAGACCGTCCGAGCGGCCCTCCAGGCCGCCGAGACGGGGCACCTGGTCCTGTCCACCCTCCATACGGTGGACGCCACGGAGACCGTGAACCGCGTGGTGGACTTCTTCCCGCCGCACCAGCAGCAGCAGATCCGGTTCACGCTGGCCGGAGCGCTCAA
>JBHGAT010000097.1:0-11866 GCA_041946645.1 Candidatus Velamenicoccus archaeovorus
GGGCCGGGGGCCCAGGGGCCGACGAGCGCCCGGCCACCCGCGGCGCCGGTGAGCTTCGGAGCGCTGGCCGGCCCCTACCGGGGCGAGCTCCTGGACGCGGTCCGGACCACCCCGATCCACTCCTGGCACCTGGAGCACGGCGCCGTGTTCGAGGATGTCGGGCAGTGGAAGCGCCCCTGGTGCTTCCCGCGCGAGGGCGAGAGCGTGGAGGCCGCCGTGGCTCGCGAGTGCCTGGCCGTGCGGAACGCCGTGGGCGTGCTCGACGCGTCGACGCTCGGCAAGATCGAGGTCATCGGCCCGGACGCGCCGGGGTTCCTGGACCGGATGTACACGAACCGGATGTCCGACCTGCCGGTAGGGCGCATCCGCTACGGGCTGATGCTCGGCCTCGACGGGATGGTCGTGGACGACGGCGTGGCCATGCGGGTGGCCGAGGACCGCTTCTTCGTCACGACGACGACCGGCAACGCCGCGATGGTGCTGGACCGGTTCGAGGAGTGGCTCCAGACGGAGTGGCCCCACCTGCGCGTGTTCTGCGTCAGCGTGACCGAGCAGTGGGCCGACGTCGCGGTCGCCGGACCCCGCGCCCGGGACGTGCTGGCCGCGGTCGGGACCGACCTCGACCTCTCGCGCCGGGCCTTCCCGTTCATGACGTTCCGCGACGGCCGGGTGGCCGGTGTCCCCGCGCGGGTGGCCCGCGTGAGCTTCACCGGCGAGCTGTCCTTCGAGATCCTGGTGCCGGCCCGGTACGGGCGCCACGTGTGGGAGGCCGTGATGCGCGCCGGCGAGCCGTCCGGGATCGCACCGTACGGGACCGAGGCGATGCACGTGCTCCGGGCCGAGAAGGGGTTCGTGATCGTCGGGCAGGACACCGACGGCACGGTCGCGCCCGAGGACCTGGGGATGGCCTGGATCGTGAGCCACGACAAGGGCGACTTCGTGGGCCGTCGGTCCCTGTCCCGGGCGGACCTGGTGCGGCCCGATCGCAAGCAGCTGGTCGGACTGCTGCCGGAGGACCCCGAGGCGCTGCTGCCGGAGGGCGCGCAGGTCGTGCTCGAGGACACGGGGCGGATCCCGACGCCGATGGCCGGCCACGTCACGTCGAGCTACCGCAGCGCCGTGCTCGGTCGGACCTTCGCGCTGGCTCTGGTCGTGCGCGGCCGCGAGCTCCACGGGCGGACCGTGTTCGCGCCGCTGCCGGAGGGCCTCGTCGCGGCCACCGTCACGGAGCCGGTCTTCCACGATCCCGAGGGGGCGCGCCGTGACGGCTGAGCCGGTCGCGCGGAGCCCGCTCGAGGGATGGAGGGCCGAGCTCGAGCGTCTCGGCGCCCGCGAGGTCCGGCCTGGCGCCCAGGTCTCCCTCCGGGTCCGGGACGCCGCGGACCCGCACCCGCTGGCGCCGGCCGACGTCCCCAACACCTGGACGACCATCGACGGCCGCGAGGTGCTGTGGCTCGGCCCGGACGAGTGGCTCGCCGTGAGCGAGCACGAGGAGCCCGCGGTGCTGCTCGCGTGGGCCGAGACGCGCCTGGCCGGCACGTTCCACGCGGTGGTGGACGTTTCGGACGCGCGGGCGGTCCTCGAGCTCGGCGACGCGGACCGGCTCGAGCTGCTCGCCGCCGGCTGCGGCCTGGACCTGCACCCGAGCCGCTGGCGACCGGGAACGTGCGCGCAGACGCTGCTCGGGAACGTCCAGGTCCTCCTGCAGGAACGCGAAGGCTCGACGAGGGTCTGCGTCCGACCGTCGTTCGCCGGCCACCTGGTGCGGTTCCTCCTGGCCGTCCGCCCGGCCTGAGTCCCTCGCCGGCACGCCCGACCGGTCGACCCGAGCCCCATCCGCTACCCTGCGTGGCACGATGCGCACGTTCTCGGGCATCCAGCCGACCGGACGGAAGCACCTGGGCAACTACCTGGGCGCGATCCGCAACTACGTGCTCCTCCAGGAGACCAGCGAGGCGATCTACTGCATCGTCGACCTCCACGCGCTGACCGTCGCGTACGACCCCGCGGAGCTGCGGACCAGCGTGCACGACACCGCGGCCATCCTGGTGGGCGCCGGCCTGGACCCGGACCGGTGCATCCTGTTCCGCCAGTCCGACGTGCGGGAGCACGCCGAGCTCTGCTGGATGCTGGCCGCGGTGACCGCCTACGGCGAGCTCTCGCGGATGCACCAGTTCAAGGAGAAGTCCGAGCAGCAGAAGGCCTTCGTCTCGGCGGGCCTGCTGTTCTACCCGGTGCTGATGGCCGCCGACATCCTGGCCTACCAGACGGACCAGGTCCCGGTCGGCGAGGACCAGAAGCAGCACCTGGAGCTGGCCCGCAACGTCGCCGAGCGGTTCAACGCGCGCTTCGGCGACACGTTCGTGGTGCCCGAGCCGCGGATCCCCGACGTGGCCGCTCGCGTGATGGACCTGCAGACCCCGACCAAGAAGATGTCCACCACCGGAGGGACCGAGCAGGGCACGGTCTACGTGCTCGACGAGCCCGACGCGATCCGGCGCAAGTTCAAGGCTGCCGTGACCGACACGGGGCGCGAGGTCGTCCGCGGGCCGGACAAGCCTGGCATCTCCAACCTGATCGAGATCATGGCGGCGGCGCGCGGCGTGTCCCCCGAGCAGGTCGAGAAGGAGTACGCGGACGCACCCGGGTACGCCGGCTTCAAGCAGGACGTGGGCGAGGCCGTGGTCGAGCTGCTGGCCCCCGTCCGCGACCGGTACGCGCCGCTCCGGGCCGATCGGCCGGGCATGGAGCGCGTCCTGCGCGACGGCGCGGACAAGGCCCGGGCCATCGCCGCCGACACCCTGCGGATCGTCCGCGACCGTATGGGCCTCGGCGCTCCGGCGTAGCAGCCCCCGGAACGGCTCCGGGCCCACCCCGCCGGCAGGACCGCTACTGCTTCGGGATCTCCTTGGTCGGGTCCCAGTGCGGCATCGTCACGACGCTCGCCGACACCCGACCCGAGACCGGCGTGTCGACCTGGAGCTCCGTGCCGAGCTCCGTGTGCTCGATCGGGAGCATCGCGAACCCGATGTTCTTCTCCAGCCGTGGCGACCAGCACGCCGAGGTGACCCGCCCGACCGGCCGCCCGTCGACCGACACGGGGAAGACGTCCACCATCTCGTTGTCGATGTAGCTGCCGAGCGGCTCCCCGCCGATGTCCACGCCGACCAGCTTCTGCTTCACGCCCTCCGCCGCGATCCGCTTCAAGGCCTCCTTGCCCATGAAGTCGGCCTCCTGGTCCAGATCGACCATCCACGTGTAGTGGTAGCCGACCTCGAAGGGGTTGTTGTCGTACCACATGTCCGCGCCGAACGCGAGGATGCCGCCCTCGATGCGGCGGATGTGGCACGGCCCGATCACCTCCAGGCCGTGGGGCTTGCCGGCCTCGAGCACCTTGTCCCACAGCTCGACGCCGTGCTTCGACGCGTCATGCAGGTAGATCTCGTAGCCGATCTCGCCCGTGTACCCGGTGCGCGAGACCACCACGCGGAGCCCGTCGAGCTCGGCCTTCATCAGCCCGTAGTAGGGAACGTCCAGGACCTTCTCGCCGAACAGCTCGACCAGCACCTCCTTGGCCTTGGGGCCCTGGATCTGGACCGGGGCGACGTCGATCTCCCGCACCGTCACGTCCATCCCCCTGGCCGCGGCGATGCCGAGCGCGTACAGGTTCACGTCGGAGTCGGCCAGCGACAGCCAGAACTCGTCCTCGGCCACTCGGAGCAGGACCGGGTCGTTCAGGATGCCCCCGTCCGGCGCGGTGATGAACACGTACTTGCACTGGTCGACGGCGCACTTCGTGAGGTCGCGGGGCACGATCGTGTTGGCCAGGTCGAACGCGTCCGGGCCCTTGATCTGGATCTGCTTCTCGACGCCCACGTCCCAGAGCGTGACCCCGTTCACGAGCTTCCAGTACTCCTCGATCGGGTCGCCGTAGTGCCGTGGGTGGTACGTGTGGTTGTAGACGCTGTACCGGGCCACGCCGTGCCGGCGCGACGCGTAGAAGTACGGCGACTTGCGGATCCGTGTGTAGAGCAGGATCCCCGGGTCCTCGTCGACGGCCACCGCTCCCCTTCTCCTTCCTGCGTGACGGGTCACGCCCTCGTGACGGCTCGGGCCCCCTGGAGGTTCACGCCCTCAGCCGTTCCCCCTTCGGATCGAACAGCGGCTCGGCGGCGACGGCCGCCGCCACCCGCCGCCCGAAGTACTCGATCTCCACCGCCCGGCCCTCGGTCGCGAGCCCGACCGGCAGGTACGCGTAGGCGATCCCCCGCCCGATCGAGTAGCCGTACCCGGCCGAGGTGACGTAACCGACCACCCGCGCGTCGGCCCACACCGGCTCCTTGCCCATGACCACCTCGGTCGGGTCGTCGAGCAGCAGGCAGGAGAGCTTCCGCTCGAGCCCGCGCTCGCGCCTGGCCTCGAGCGCCGCGCGGCCCTGGAACCCCCCCTTGTCCATCCGCACGGCGAACCCCAGCCCGGCCTCGAACGGATCGTGCTCGGTGTCGAGGTCCTGGCCCCACAGCCGATACCCCTTCTCCAGCCGCAGCGTGTCGAACGCGCCCAGGCCGGCGGCGACCATCCCGTGCTCGCGCCCGGCCTCCCAGAGCACGGAACAGGTCCTCGTCCTTGCGCGTGACGGTCAGGTCGCACCGGATCCCGCCGCTCGGCGTGAGCATCGCGGTGTAGACGATCGTGCCGACCGGCCGGTCGATCCGGTTCGCGCAGAGCCGCTCGAGGTAACCGAGCGCGTCCGGCCCGGCCACGTCGAGCTTCGCGAACGGCGTGAGATCGAACAGCGCGGCGCCCGAGCGCGTGGCCAGGTGCTCGGCGCCCTCGATCGGCGACCAGAACCGAGCGGCCCACGCGTCGCGGTGCCGCCACGGGGCCTCGGAGGGCACGAGCCCGCGGTTGGCCTCGAACCACTGGGGCCGCTCCCACCCCGCACCGACCACGAGCTCGGCCCCGAGCTCCCGGTGCCGGGCGAAGAACGGCGACAGCCGGAGCCTGCGCGGCCGGGACATCTGCTGACGCGGGTGGATGATGTCGTACACCTCGCGGTACTGCTGGGCGCCGCGCTCGCGGACGTAGGGCGCGGTCGTCTGGTACGGGTAGAAGCGGTTCGCGTCCGCCTCGGCCAGGTCCAGGCTCGGCTCGCCGAGGGCCATCCACTCGGCGACCATCCGGCCCATCCCGGCGCCGTGCGTCACCCAGACCGCCTCGCAGACCCAGAACCCGCGCACCGCTGCGGACTCGCCGACGATCGAGCCCATGTCCGGCGTGAACGAGAACATCCCGTTGATCGCGCTCGACGGGTCGACCCGACCGGCGATCGGAGGGAGGAGCTGCACGCTGGCGTCGTGGGCCACGCGGAAGTGCTCGGGCGTGAACGGCTCGACCGACGGGATCGGTTGCCCCTCGCGGTACGGGCGCAGATCGTCGGGCTCGAACAGGATCGGCTCGTGCCGGTAGTTGCCGATCGCGTACCGGTCCCCCCGCTGCCGGTAGTACAGCGACACGTCCTGGTGGCGCAGGATCGGGTGGCGCACCTCCAGGTCGCCCGCCGGGCCAGCGCCGCCGCCGCGCGCACCGCCTTGGCGATGCCGTCGGTGGGCACGAAGTAGGAGCCCAAGATCGCGTTCGGGTCCAGGATCGGGATCTTCTCGGCCGTCTGCTCGGGCGTGAGGAGCTCGGTGCCCTCGATCCCGTACGAGCGCGCGAACCCCTGCCGCCGCAAGAGCTCCTGCATCCGCTCGGGGGTGGTGGCGACCTCGATCCCCCCGACGGGGTAGAAGCAGGGCTCGCCGTCCAGGTCGAGCGAGCGGTACAGCTCGACCGAGTACCGCGCCAGGCGGCACATCGTGCGCGAACCGTTCGTCTGGAAGACCAGGCCCGGCGCGTGGGACGTGGACCCCCCCGTCTCGAACAACGGTCCCTGGTCGAGCACCAGGACGTCCGTGACGCCGAGCTCGGCCAGGTGGTAGGCGGCGCTGGTGCCCACGATCCCCGCCCCCACCACGACCACCTGCGCCCGGTCCCTCATCGCGCTCCCACCATCCACCCTCGGGTCGGGAGCGATGGTGCACCCGACCCGTTGCGAGCGCCACCCGATGGTTGCGGGATCGGCAACGTCGGACCGGCAACCGGAGCGATCACCGCATGCCGGAGGGCGCCCCTCAGCCCGACGTGTGCTGGTACCCGACGAGCTCGCCCCCGCGCAGCGTCACGATCACGCCCTGCAGAACGCCCTGCACGTACTCGCTCCCCGGGTTGAAGCACTGCGTCCGGCCGATCCGGAACCGGCCCATCGACTCGTGGATGTGCCCGTGCAGGCCGACCACCGGCTGGTGCCGCTCGAGCGCCTCCCGGACCGCCCGGCTCCCCCCCGACGTCGTGACGAACCGGCCGCCCTCCCGGACCGGGGTCGGCAGCTCACCCGGCTCCGACGGCGGCGCGAGCTGCAGGCAGGTGTCGATCGGCGTTCCCTTCGGGGGGCAATGGAGGTTGAACACGGCCCGGGAGGGATCGGGCAGCTTCTGGACCTCGGTCTCGATCGCCGCCGCGATCTCTCGTTCGCTGGCTTCGCGTGGCGTGTCCCACGGCGTGACCGTGGACAGCCCCACGGTGATCATCGCGTGGACCCCGTCGAGCTCGGCCACCCGCCCCTCGCAGGGCACCACGTGCTCGCCCCGGTGGCGTTCGAGCGCGCCGAGCACGGCCGGCTCGTCGTCGTTGCCGCCGCTCAGGTACATGCGGACGCCGGTGCCGGCCACTCGGTCCTCCGCGAACGCGATCCACCGCTCGAGCCGCTCGGTCGCGAGGTCCTGGAACAGCGCCTTCTGCCGGAGCGGGTCGGCCTTGGTCTCGCGGTACTCGTCCGGCTCCATCACCCGCCAGTAGAAGCCGGGGAGCTCCACGCTCCGCGTGAAGGCCGCGAGCTCGTCCGGCCCGAGCTCGTGATCACGACCCTGGAAGCGCGCCCGGTACCTGCCGCCCGCCCCAACGATCGGGACGAGGACCTTGCCCATCAGGTCGCCACCGAAGACGAGCGCCTCGCACCCGTAGAAGGCGGCCGCGTTCACGAACTTGCGGAACGTGGGCTCAGAGCCGTGGAGGTCCGCCGCGAAGAAGACCCGGGTCGCCCGCCCTCGGCTCCTCGCCACCCGACCTCCGTCCCTATCCCGGCCGGCCCACGTCCACCACGATCGTCTTGAGCTCGGTGAGCCGGTCCATCGAGAACCGCCCGCCGACGCGGCCGACCCCGCTCCGCGAGCCGGCCCGCCCGCCGAACGGCAGGTGCGACTCCCAGTAGTTGGTTCCCTCGTTCACGTTGACCCAACCGGTGCGGACGGCCTCGGCGTAGCGGAGTCCCCGGGCCAGGTCCCGCGTGTAGACCGCGGTGAGCAGCCCGTAGGGCGAGGCGTTCACGACGGCGATCGCCTCCTCCTCGCTCGCGATCGTCGAGACCGGCACGACCGGCCCGAACGTCTCCTCGCGCGCGATCTCCATCTCGTCGGTCACCCCGTCGACCACGGTCGGCTCGAAGAACAGGTCGCTGCCGAGCTCGGCGGCCCGACGCCCCCCGGTGAGCACCGAGGCGCCGCGGTCGGCCGCCTCCACCACGTGCCGCTCGGTCTTCTCGGCGACCGGGTCGTTGTTGAGCGGCCCCATGGTGGTGGCGTCGTCGAACGGGTCGCCCAGCCGGATCCGCTCGGCGATCGCCGCGGAGAGCTTCGCCAGGTACGCATCGTGGACGTCCCGATGGACCAGGATCCGCTCCCCCGCCGTGCAGCTCTGCCCGGCGTTCAGGAAGCACGCCACCAGCGTGCCCTCGACCGCCGCGTCCAGGTCGGCGTCCTCGAGCACCACCAGCGGGCCGTTGCCGCCCATCTCGAGCAGCAGCTCCTTGCCCGCCGCGCGCTCGGCCACCCGGTGCCCGGTGGCGATCGAGCCGATGAAGCCGATCGCGTGGGTCCCGGGGTTGGCGGCGACCTCGTCGCCGACCACCGGCCCCGGCCCGGTCACCAGGTTGAACACGCCCGGCCCCAGGTCGGCCTCGGCGATGCACTCGGCCAGCCGCACCGCGCAGACCGACGTGGTCGGGGCCGGCACCCACACGACCGCGTTCCCGTACGCGAGCGCCGGCGCCACGATCTCGGCCGGCATCGTGTAGGGCCAGTTCCACGGGCTGATCACGCCGACCACGCCGCGCGGGACGCGCTGCAGGAGCACCCGCTTGTCGGCATCGACCGAGGCCGGCAGCAGCCCCTCGGCCCGGACGGCGTCGGCCGCGGCCATGTCGAAGTACGCGATCAGCTCCTCCACCTCGTCCCGGGCCTCGGCCCGCAGCGGCTTGCCCTGGTCGAGCGCGAGCGTGAAGGCCAGCTCGTCCCGCCGGGCGTCGATCGCCGAGGCCACCCGCCGCATGGCCGCGGCCCGGTCGAACGCCGAGCGCCGCCCCCAGGCCTCCCAGGCCCCGTTCGCGGCCGCGATGGCCCGGCGGGCGTCCTCGCGCGTGCCCTCCGGGACGGTGCCGATCACCTCGCCCGTGGAGGGGCTGAGCGCCTCGAACGCCGCCCCCCTCTCGGACGCCGTCCACGTGCCCGCGATGAACATCCGCTCGTCGGTGGCCATCCGCGTCCCCGGAGCTGGGGGCGGCCCGAGGGCCGCCCCCGAAGCTGCTTCCCTCCGTCCGCTACTCGACCGGGATCTCCCGGTACACCGCGCTCAGGTCGATCCCCCGGCTCTTCCGGTAGACCTTCGCGACCACGTAGATCACGAGGGCCAGCCCGTACATGATCCCCATGAACACGAGCGAGTCCTTGTTGTTCACCGCGTAGAGATCGTCCTTGAACCACTTCCACAGGTTGAACCCCAGGAACAGCGCCGTGATCAGGCCGGTCACGGTGATCAGCGGGATGCCCGCCACCGTGTACCGCGCGATCGGGGAGTTCTGGTAGAGCTGCTTCTTGCGCCACGGCAAGATGGCGGCGGCTATCGACGTACCCAGGAACGTCACCGCGATCACGAGCGTGGCATCGAGGATGTACGTCGAGAACGTGCTCGTGTACGCGTAGAGCGCACCGACCACCACGGACGGCACGAGCATCAGGATCAGCGCCCACACCGGCACGTGCCGCTTCTCGGACACGTCGGCCACCCGCTCCGGCAGGATCCGGTCGAACGCCGCGGCGAAGATCACCCGCGTCGACGACAGGAACAGCGTCCCGGCCCATCCCAGGAACCAGGCGCCGAACATCAGGACGATGATCGCCTGCACGATGGCGTTGTGGAAGTAGAAGCTCACGAGCAGCGGGGGGTAGGACCAGACCGGGATGGGTGACTTGCCCACGCCGTACACGACGTTCCAGTAGTCGAGGTTCGCGGCGTTGAACCACTGCCACCCGAAGAACTTCGTGGCCAGGAGCAGGAAGACCACCGCCACGACCACGGTCACCCACAGGCCCCACATCATGCCGCTCATCACGCGCTTGAAGTCGCTCGCGCCCCGGACCTCGCCGTAGAGCGTCGCCCCCCAGTTCGGCCACAGGATCCAGAAGCACAGGAACGGGATCAGCAGCAGCGAATCGCCGAAGAAGGGCGAGAAGCCCAGGTCCGGTACCACCTTGGCGGCGCCGGCGTCCTTGATGATGCCCGCGTACGCGTTGTTCACGCCGAACAGGTTCTGCGACTCCTGGTTGAACGCGCTCACGAACCCGGTCCGCGAGCCGAACAGCATCACCAGGAACATGATGCCGAGGCCGATGAACCCCACGTAGAAGCAGTACTTCTGGACCTTCGCGTAGCCCTCCATCCCCAGCGACACGAGCAGGCCGGCCAGCACCACGGTGACGAGGATCACGGTGAACAGTCCGTTCTTCCCGGACAGGAAGTCGAGCGCGCCGTCCCACTTGAAGATCGCCGCCAGCGGCTGGAAGACCTCGACGTTCAGGATGTTCCCGTACACCGGTGCCCAGTACCACAGGATGAACCACCAGCCGGTGACGGCCAGCACGAACGCGACCCCGCCCCCCAGCACCCGGCTCTGCCAGACGTAGTCCCCACCGGCCCGGGGCATCACCGAGATCAGCCCGGCGTACGTGATCACCAGGAACGTCGTGAAGACCCCCGAGATGATCAGCGCCGGCAGCACCTGCCCGCTGGGGACGAACGCCAGCACGGACAGGGCGAAGAACAGCCCCAGCGTGACGAAGTTGACCGACATGAAGGAGTAGAGGAACGCGTCGAACCGCGACCACCCCTTCACCAGGCCCGTCGCCTTGCGCAGGAACAAGGTAGGAGCTTCGCCTACCGCTGCCATCAGCACCCCCCTTCGACGAACGGGTGGCTCACCCGTTCACGAGCTGATAGTTCTTGACCTTGCCCTTCTTCGGATCGAGGGTCACGATCGCCGCCTGGAGGATCCCTTCCTCGTACGAGCTGCCGGGGTTCAGGGCCAGCGTCCGGCCGATCCTGGCCGCACCCCGGCTCTCGTGGATGTGGCCGTGGAGCGAGAGCAGCGGCTGGAACGACCGCACGGCGTCGCGCACCGACGTCGAGCCCACCGGCCGGAGGGCTTGCCCGCCCGACACGTAGGTGAGGTCGGGGTTCAGGGCAGGTGCGTTGTCGAGCTTGGAGCCGTACGGCGGGGCATGGAAGTTGAAGATCGTGCGGTCGGGCTCGGGCGCGAGCTTCAACGCGCGCTCGATCCGGATGGCCAGCCCTTCCTCGGGCTCCTCGCGGAACGTGTCCCAGGGCGTGGGGTTGGTCCACCCCATCGAGATCATCGTGAAGCCCTCGAGCTCGATGGGATGGTCCTCGTCCCCGGTCTCGACCGCGTCCGCGTGGGCCAGGAGGTCGTCGATCTCGAACATGTCGTCGTTGGCCGGGCAGGCGATCACCCGGATCCCCGAGCCCCCGAGCTTGTCCTCGGCCATGTCGATCCAGCGGGCGGTGCCGTCGACCATCACCTGCTTGAACCGCCGGTCGACGAGCTCCTCGTCTTCCTGCAGGGCCCGGTACTCCTCGTCCGAGACCCGGATCGGGTAGTAGCCGCGGTTCTGCACCCGCTGCTCGAACCCGGCGATCTCGGCCTCGGACTCCAGGCGCTCGGGGTGGTCCTGGAGCGAGGCCTCCCACGTGCCGTCGGGCCGGCGGACGATGGGGACCATGGCCTTGCCGGTCACGTCGCCCCCCAGGATCACCACGTCGGCTCGGTAGAAGGCCCCGGCGTTCAGGAACTTCCGCCAGCAGATCTCCGACCCGTGCAGATCCGTCACGAAGAAGATCTTCATCGGGCTCCCCCACCCAGCCGTTCGGCGGCCGACCAGGGCATCTTCGACCCGGGGCGTCCCCCACCGCAAGCCAGCGGTTGCGGGCAGGGCAACCCGAGCCTGCACCGCCGGACCGGATGGGGCAGACTGCCCACCCGAGGACCGATGGCCTCCGGGACCTACGACTTCGTGATCGTCGGCGGTGGCTCGGCGGGGAGCTGCCTGGCCAACCGCCTGTCCGCCGACCGCGCGAACCGCGTCCTGGTGCTCGAGGCCGGCCGCCCCGACTATCCCTGGGACGTGTACATCCACATGCCGGCGGCCCTCACGTTCCCCATCGGCAGCCGCTTCTACGACTGGCGGTACGAGTCGGAGCCCGAGCCGGCCATGCACGGCCGCCGCATCTCCCACGCGCGGGGGAAGGTGCTCGGCGGCTCGAGCAGCATCAACGGGATGATCTTCCAGCGCGGGAACCCGCTGGACTACGAGCGGTGGGCTTCGGGGCCGGGGATGCAGACGTGGGACTACGCGCACTGCCTGCCCTACTTCAAGCGGATGGAGACGTGCCTGGCCGCGGGGCCCGACGATCCCTTCCG
>JBHGAT010000098.1:0-6602 GCA_041946645.1 Candidatus Velamenicoccus archaeovorus
GAGCACCTGTACGAGATGGACTACCTGCAGGAGGGGATCCACCTGCGGGCGTACGGCCAGCGCGATCCGCTCACCGAGTGGCAGCGCGAGGCCTACACGATGTTCGAGGAGCTCACGCAGAGCATCCGCGACGAGTTCGTCCGGTACGTCTACCGGGTCGAGCTGGTCCGCCAGGACGAGCCGGCCCGCCCCCGTCCCCAGCGCGTGATCGAGAACCGGGGCGAGGGCGAGCCCGTCAACACGGGCGCCGCACCGCGGGCCGTGAGCACCAAGGTGCCGCGCAACGCCCCGTGCCCGTGCGGCTCCGGCAAGAAGTACAAGAAGTGCCACGGCGCCACGGCCTGAGCGCATGAACAGGGCCGGCCGGAGGGCCGGGGGCGGAGCAGCCGGACCGATACAATCCAGCACGTGAGCGAGCACACCGAACGCGTCCAGGACCTGGCCAAGCGCATCGCGTCCGCGAAGGGGTTCCTTTGACGTCGACGCCAAGCGCGCGCAGGCGGCCGAGCTCGAGCGCGAGGCGGCCGACCCCTCCCTGTGGGACGACCCCGACCGCGGCAAGGCCCTGACCACCCGCCTGGCCCGACTCCGGGCCGACGTCGAACGCTACGACTCCCTGGCTCGCCGTCTGGGCGACATCCAGGCGATGGACGAGCTCCTCGAGTCCGAGGCCGATCCCGACCTCGAGCGCGAGCTGGCCGAGGCCCTGAAGGCGCTCGAGGCCGAGATGGACAAGCTCGAGCTGGCCACGCTGCTCGGCGGCGAGTACGACCGCAACGACGCCGTGGCCACCCTGCACGCCGGGGCCGGCGGGACCGAATCGCAGGACTGGGCCGAGATGCTGCTCCGGATGTACCTGCGGTGGGCGGAGCGCGAGCGCCTCGACGTCGAGCTCGACGAGGTCCTGCCGGGCGAGGAGGCCGGGATCAAGAGCGCCACGTTCATCGTCCACGGGACCAACGCCTACGGCTTGCTCTCGGCCGAGCGCGGCGTGCACCGGCTGGTCCGGATCTCGCCCTTCGACCAGCAGAAGCGACGGCACACGTCGTTCGCCAGCCTCGACGTGATCCCGCTCCTCGAGGAGACCGACGAGGAGGACATCCAGATCGACCCGAAGGACCTCCGGATCGACGTCTACCGCTCGACCGGACCCGGCGGTCAGTCCGTCAACACGACCGACTCGGCCGTGCGGATCACGCACCTGCCGACCGGGATCACCGCGGCGTGCCAGAACGAGCGCTCGCAGCTGCAGAACCGTGCCGTGGCCATGCGGATCCTGAAGGCCCGCCTGGCCGAGCGTCTCCGCGCCGAGCAGCAGCAGAAGATCGAGGACCTCCGGGGCGAGCGCCGGGGGATCGACTTCGGGTCGCAGATCCGCTCGTACGTGCTCGCGCCCTACCGCCTGGTGAAGGACCACCGCACCGAGGTCGAGATCGGCGACGTCGATCGCGTGCTCGACGGCGACCTCGAGGAGCTGATCGAGGCCGAGCTCCGTCGCCGCGCCGAGAACGGCGAGGCCGCCTAGGCTTCGCCGGCGCCGCCGAGCTCGGGCTTATCGGGTTCGTGGCCTCGGCGTCGGGCTCGTCGCTCAGCGATCAGCGCGCCGACCAGCGCCGCCACGAGCACCCCCCAGACCGCCGCGGAGGCGGCGAGGCCGCGCCCGATGGTCGGATCGGTGTACGCGAGACGGATCTCGTGATCGCCCGCGGGGACGGGCACGGCCTGGAGGAAGTAGTCGGCCCGGAGCACCGGCGCGGGCCGGCCGTCCACCGTGGCCGACCATCCCCGGTCCCATGCGTTCCGGATCACCACCAGGGACGGCGCCTCGGCGTGGACCGACACGCGGACGTCCTCGGGGTGGGTCTCGTGATACGTGGCCCGGCCGGCGGGAGCGGCGACCGGCGCCGCGGGGATGCCCGGGTTCTGCTCCACGACGGCCTGGATCGCCGGGTTGAACCCCGGCTCCTGGACGGCACGCAGGGCCTCCACGCCGCTCGCGACGGCGGTCCAGTGGGGGACCACCGAGACGCGGGGCTGCCAGCCCTGGACCTCGTACAGGTCGTAACCGCGCTCGCTCGCCACCACCCGACCCGGCACGGTGGGCGCGCCGCGGATCGGATACGTGGGGACGATGCCCTTCGGGATCACCAGGTACCGGATCCCGAACAGCCGCACGTCGGCCATCTCGGGCAGCTGGAGGACCGAGGCGTTGTAGAAGACCGGGTACCGGTTGGTCGCGCGGATGTACGACCAGTAGCGGGGGAGCTGGATCGGCGAGTAGCCGAGCGTGTCCTCCAGCCCGAACAGCAACGCCCGTCCGAGCAGCAGCGCCGGCCAGTCCTGCGGATCCTGGCTGAACAGGTACCCCTTGTTGAAGTACGCGGCCGGCGGGATCCACGCGAGGTAGCGGCCGTCGTCGACGCCCTGGCGCAGCAGCGCTCGGGCCAGCGTGCCGGGCTCGAGGTATCGGGTCAGCCGCACGTCGGGCCAGCGCAGCGGCTGCGCCGGCAGGTTCGGGTGCTCACCGCTCTGCAGGCCGACGTAGACCGTACCGCCCTGGTACGCGGAGGCCCACAGCGCATCGCCGAGCAGCTCGGCGGCCAGCACCGCGGGCAGCGCGAGCACCGCCCACCGGCGTCCCCGCCGCAGCCACCGCAGGACCGGGATCGCCGCGCCCATGCCCACGGCGAGGATCACGAACCGGAAGGGGTCGGCCCCGAGCGCGAGGGGCAGACCCAGGAACAGCGCCGCGGAGGCGCCGAGCCACCACCAGGCCTCGCGCGGGGCGGGGAGCCGGTCGAGGAACCCTTGCAGCCCAACCGCTCCGAGCACCGGGACGACGATCGGCTCGAGGTAGCGGAGCCGGCCGGGGTTGTGCAGGTACACGTCCCCGAAGGGCAGCCGCAGGATCAGGGCCCGGAACCACCCGGCGCTCACGAGCAGGTTCAGCGTCAGGACGTACCCCACGATGCCGGCCGCCAAGAGGCCGAGCGTCAGGGCGCGGTGCCGCCGGGACCGCAGCGCCGCGGGGACGAGCAGCAGGATCGCCGCGCCGGCGTAGGCGCCGGGCGACGCGCCGATCCCGAGGGGCCACGCGCTCCACACACCGTTGGTCGGGAGCGGCCGGTCCTCGACGCCGGCCGCCCGCGCCAACGTTCCGCCCAGCGAGGCGTAGCCGCCGCGGAGGCTCGACCGGGCGATCAGCGCGAGCCGCGGCCACAGGATCGCGACGTTCGCGAGCGGCAGGAGCACGAGGAAGCCCGCCGTGAGGGCGGCGGCCATGCCGGCCGACCGGCGCCCCTCGCGGACCTGGCGGATCGAGGTCGCCAACAGGTACGCGAACGCGAGCCCCGAGCACATCACGAGCCCGTGCGACATGTGGGCGCCGGCGACCTGGCCCCAGGCGAACGCGGCCAGCGCCGCCCACGGCACGCGCGCCGACCACCGCTCGGTGCGCAGGTACCCGGACGCGCCCACCAGCACGAACGGCGTCCACGCCAGCGTCCCGGCGAAGGGCAGCGAGATCGCGACGTTCGAGGCGGCGATGGCCATCGCCAACGACAGCCCGCCCATCGTCGCGGCCACCCGCCCGAGCTCCTCGCGGCGCAGGAACCAGAACAGCCCGAGTCCGGCGAGCAGCGGCTGCAGCACGATGAGCGCGCGGAGGCCATCCCCACAGCCGAACAGCCATGAGGTCAGCATCGTCGACGTGGAGAGCCAGCCGGACTGCGGGTCGGCGGCGAACGGGGTCCCGGCCATCTCGAACGGGTTCCACAGCGGCACGTGGCCGGCCGACAGGCTCCGGCCGAGGAAGCAGGAGCGGGGGAGCCAGAAGGAGAGGAGGTCGGGGTGCTGGTTGGACAGCAGGTCGGCGAAGGCGAAGCCGCGGAGCGCGACCAGCACCGAGGCGACGATCAGCGCGGGACCGGCCAGCGTGGCGGCGATCCGCCGGGCCGGGACGCCCGGAGCGCGGGCGGCGACGGGTTCGGGCGGCGCATCGCCCCGATCGTCCCTGGTGATCGTGCGCATCCGCACCAGGGTAGTGGCCCGACGTTCGTTCCGTTCCCCGGGAGCACCTGTTAGACTGCGCGGCGGTCAAGGCCCCCCCATCCCCCGCCGAAACATCGAGCGATGATCAGTCTTCAGCACGTCACGAAGATCTACAAGAACGACGTCCTCGCCCTGGACGACGTGAACGTCGAGGTCGAGAAGGGCGAGTTCGTCTTCATCGTGGGCGCGTCCGGCTCGGGCAAGTCGACGTTCATCCGCCTCCTGCTGAAGGAGGAGGAGGCCACCAAAGGCGAGATCTTCGTGGCCGGCAAGAACCTGGCCAGGCTCACGCCGTGGAAGGTCCCGCACCTGCGACGGAACATCGGGACCGTGTTCCAGGACTTCAAGCTGCTGCAGGACAAGACGGTGTTCGAGAACGTGGCGTTCGCGCTCGAGGTGATCGGCAAGCCCAAGCACGTGATCGACCAGCGGGTGCCCGAGATCCTCGAGCTGGTCGGCCTCGGCGAGAAGCTCAACAGCTTCCCCGACGAGCTGTCCGGCGGCGAGCAGCAGCGTGTGTCGATCGCGCGCGCGGTGGTGAACCGCCCGCTCGTGCTGCTGGCCGACGAGCCCACCGGCAACCTGGACCCGACCACGTCCGTCGACATCATGCGGCTCCTCGACAAGGTCAACCGGATCGGGACCACGGTGGTGATGGCCACGCACGATCAGGCCATCGTGGACGCGATGCGGCGCCGCGTGATCGAGCTCGACTGCGGCAAGGTGATCCGCGACCAGTCTCGAGGGGTGTACAGCTAGGTGGCCACCCGGCGCGTGGAGTACTTCTTCCGCGAGGTCACGACGGGGCTCCGGCGCAACGGGCTGGTCGCGTTCGCGGCCGTCTCCACCACGTTCATCGCGCTTCTGCTGTTCGGCCTGGCCATGCTCATCAGCCGTCAGGTGAACCTGATGATCCAGGCCACCACCGGCAACGTCGAGGTGGCCGTCTACCTGACGGACCCGGTCAACCCACAGACGGTCGAGTCGCTCACCGGCAAGCTCCAGAAGCTGACGGTGGTCTCCAGCGTGAACTACGAGACCAAGCAGGAGGCGTGCGACCGGTTCAAGGAGATCTTCGCCGGGCAGCAGGCCCTGGTCGAGAACGTGGACTGCAGCGCGCTGCCGGCCTCCCTGCGGGTCAAGCTGTCCGATCCCGAGCAGTACCGGCAGGTGGCCGCGGTGCTGCAGGGCCAGCCGGGGATCGAGCGGATCGTGGACCAGAGCCGGTTCCTGGAGCGCCTGTTCGCGGTGGCTCGGGTGTTCCGCGTGGGCGGGCTGCTGATCTCGTTCGTGATGCTGGTGGCGGCGGCCGTCCTGATCGCCAACACGGTCCGCATGGGGCTGTTCGCGCGCCGCAAGGAGATCGGCATCATGCGGCTGGTCGGCGCGACCAACTGGCGGATCCGCGTCCCGTTCCTCGTGGAGGGCCTGTTCGAGAGCCTGGTGGGCGCGATCGCGGCGATCCTGTTCCTGTTCACGCTGAAGGTCGCCTTCATCAACCCGCTGTACAACAAGATCCTGTTCATCCCGTGGGTGACCAACCGCGACGTGATGGCCGTGGTCCCGTGGCTGCTGGTGGCCGGCGCGGCGGTCGCGCTCGTGGCCGGCCTGGCCGGGATGCGCCGGTTCCTGGACGTCTGAGGCCCGTCTAAGCTGTCCGGGCCATGAGCCGGAAGTCCCTCTCCGCGCCCGGCCAGAAGACCGTCGTGTCCAACCGCCGTGCCCTGCACGACTACGAGGTCCTCGAGCGGTTCGAGGCCGGGCTGGCCCTCACCGGCTCCGAGGTGAAGTCGCTGCGGGGAGGTCACGGCTCGCTGGCCGAGGCCTACGCCCGGGTCCGGGACGGCGAGATCTGGCTGGAGGGCATGCACATCCCGCCGTACGAGCAGGGGGACAAGCGCCGCCACGACCCCGTCAGGGCCCGGAAGCTGCTGCTGCACCGGGGCGAGATCGAGCGGCTGATCGGCAAGAGCGCGGAGCGCGGCCTGACCCTGGTGCCGCTCCGGGTCTACTTCTCGCACGGCCTGGCCAAGCTGGAGCTCGCGCTGGGCAAGGGCAAGCGGCAGTTCGAGAAGCGGCAGGCCATCGCCGAGCGCGAGCACCAGCGCGAGATGGAACAGGCCGCTCGGCGCCGCCGCTGAAGTCATCGGGTGCCGCGGACCGCGTCGGAGCCTCCCGTATACTGGGTGCAACTGCATATGGGGGTGCACCGGATTCGACCTGGGCGGGTACCGCTCGGGTGAAGCGGGCCGAGGTCCCCGGATGCCTCGTGAAAAGCCGGGACAAACACAAGCGCCGATACTGAGTACGCGCTCGCTGCCTAACTAGTTAGGTAGCCGTCCGCCCCGACCGGCCTGCGATCGGGGATCGGGCGTCGTGAGCAGGCTCACGGTGGCGGTTCTGCTCGGGGGCCGCCGCCGGACACCTGACCCGGGCTGGCCGAAGGGAACTCCGCCGGTGGGAGCCCCGAGGCGAGATCTGACCGCCGGCTGCGCCCGGAGAAGCCCCGATCGGTCGCCTGGGGACGGGGGTTCGACTCCCCCCACCTCCAC
>JBHGAT010000099.1:0-6572 GCA_041946645.1 Candidatus Velamenicoccus archaeovorus
TCGCCTCCAGCAGCGTGGCGCGCTCGAACCGCTCCCGCACCTCGAACCCGGTCCGGGCCTGCCGGCCCGCCGTCCCCTGCACGCGGATCCTGGCGCCCGCGCGGACCAACGCCGCGTCCACCTCGAACCGGTCGTGCACCACCGTCCCCCGGACCAGCGCGAGGTACCGGCGGTCGACCTCGTGCCTGCGGAGCATGGCCGTCAGCCCGGCCCGGGCCCCCTCGTCGCAGGCCACGACCATCAGCCCCGAGGTCCCCGCGTCGAGCCGGTGCACGATGCCCGGGCGGAGGGGATCCCCGGTCTCGGCGAGGGCGACGCCCATCCCCAGCAGGCGGTTGACCAGCGTCCCGACGCGGCGGCCGGCCGTGGGATGGGTGGGCAAGCCCGCCGGCTTGCTCACCACCAAAAGGTGCGGGTCACGGTACCGGACCTCGACCGACGGGCCCTCCGCCGGGAGGGCGTGGAGGCCCTCGAGGACGACGTCGATCCGCTCCCCGCCGCGCAGGCGGTACGCCTTCGGCCGGACCCGTCCGTCGACGGTGACCCGGCCGGCCGCGATGGCCCGCTGGACGTCGGCCCGGGGCAGCCCCGAGAGCGATGCCACCACGGCGTCCAGGCGGCCGGGCACGGCCTCCCACCGCGACCCCACCTCACCCTCCGTCTCCCTCGCGGCGCAGGCCGAGCAGCACCAGCAGGAGGGCGCCGACCACGATCGCGCTGTCCGCGAGGTTGAACACCGGCCAGATCCGGACGTCGACGAAGTCCACCACGCGGCCGGTCAGGAACCCGTCGCCGCGCAGGAGACGGTCGGTCAGGTTGCCCATCGCCCCGCCCAGGATCATCCCCAACGCCACCGCCGCCGAGAGCCTCGGCAGCCGGACCGAGACCACCACGATGGCGATGGAGATGGCGATCGTGGCGGTGGCGAAGATCCACGGCGCGCTCTGCCCGAGCCCGAACGCGCCCCCGGAGTTGGTCGTGTAGGTGAGCCGCAGCACCCCGGGGATCAGCGTGAGCGGCGGCCGGCCGGCCAGCTGGTGCTCGGCCCAGAGCTTGGTGAGCCGGTCGAGGCCGTAGACGACCGCGGCGCTCAGGTAGAGCGACGCGGCCAGACGCCGGGCGTTCACCGGTCCCCCGGCTACCGGGGGCGGGACTGCGCCTGGGCGTCCTTGATGCAGAGGTCCGCGTACGGAAGGGCCTTGAGGCGCGCCTTCTCGATGGGCTTGCCGCACCGGGAGCAGACCCCGTAGGTGCCCTCGTCCATGCGCTCGAGCGCCCGGTCGATCTTGTTCAAGAGGTCGCGGACGTTGTTCTCGATGGACAGGTCGCGCTCGCGCTCGAACGTGAAGGTCCCCGCGTCGGCGTTCTCGTCGTCGAACGAGACCTCCCCCGAGATGTCGGACTGGGAGTTGGCGAACGTGCTCTCCTCGATCGCCGCCAGCTGCGCCGCCAGCTGGTGCCGCTCGGCCTGCAACCGTTCGCGCAGGTCGGTCAGCTCCTTCTTGGTGAAGGGAGACTTCACGGCCATGGTCGAGGGACGGTAGCACCCCCGGACGCCGGCCGACAAGCAGAGGCCATCAGGTTGCCCGTAGACGCATCTGGAGCTCTTCCGATCCGAGCCCGTCGACGGCGAACGTCTTGGTCCGGGACCGGGTGCCCCGGTACAGACGGACGCGCGATGGTGCAACTCCGAGGGTCTCGGCGAGCAGTCTGCGGGCCTCCTCGGTCGCCCGCCCGGCTTCCGCGGCGGCACGGACCCGCAGCACCACCTCGGGCCCCCGGATCTCCAGGGTCGAGCGCCCCGACCGCGGCACCACCCGAACCGTGACCATCCCCATCGCCGGAGGTAGCATGCACGGCTACAGGCGACGACGGGAGCAGGTCGGAGGGGTCCCCTCCGTCAGCGAGTCGGGGACGGTGCGAGCCCGACCGGTGGGCCCTCCGGACATCCTCCCCGAGCTGCCGCCCGAACGGCTCGCGAACCGGGCGAGCCCAGTAGACGCGGCCGGGTCCCGCCCGTGACAGCGGGGGGCTGTGTCGGCAGCCGTGAGCGGCCGGGCCCGCGAGGGCACGGCAAGCGGGGTGGTACCGCGGGGCCAACGCCTCGTCCCTGCCGGGACGAGGCGTTCGTGTTCGGCGAGGGTGCAGGAAGGAGCGGCGAGATGGCGGCCTTCGAGCCGGTGGACGTGCGGGTGGACCTCCCGGCGCTCGAGCAGCGGATCCTGGCGTTCTGGCGCGAGGCCGACATCTTCCACCGCAGCCTGCGGCAGCGTGACGGCGCCCCGGAGTGGATCTTCTACGAGGGCCCGCCCACGGCCAACGGCAAGCCCGGCCTGCACCACACGGAATCGCGGACCTTCAAGGACGTCTTCCCCCGGTTCAAGACGATGACCGGCCACGCGGTGCCGCGGAAGGCCGGGTGGGACTGCCACGGCCTGCCCGTGGAGCTGGAGGTGGAGAAGGAGATCGGGACCCGGACCAAGCGCGACATCGAGGCCTTCGGGATCGCCGAGTTCAACCGGCGGTGCCGCGAGTCGGTCACGCGTTACG
Source organism: Candidatus Velamenicoccus archaeovorus (assembly GCA_041946645.1). Classification (GTDB taxonomy): domain Bacteria; phylum Actinomycetota; class UBA4738; order UBA4738; family HRBIN12; genus DASQQQ01. The sequence continues at coordinate 2,551 of JBHGAT010000099.1, forward strand.
TCGACGAGTGGGAGCGCCTCACCGAGCGGCTCGGCTTCTGGATCGACACCGACGACGCTTACTGGACGATGCACACGGAGTACGTCGAGAGCGTGTGGTGGTCGCTCAAGGAACTGCACCGCAAGGGTCTGCTCTTCGAGGCCGACAGGGTCACCACGTACTGCCCCCGCTGTGGGACCACGCTGTCCGACCACGAGACGGCGCTCGGGTACACGGAGGTCACCGACCCGAGCGTCTTCATCCTGTTCGAGATCGTGGAGTCGCCGGTCTCCGAGCTGGTCGGTGCCTCGCTGCTGGGATGGACCACCACGCCCTGGACCCTGATCTCCAACACGGGGATCGGGGTCGCCGCGGAGGCGCCGTACGTGGAGGTCGAGCACGAGGGCCGCCGCCTCGTGCTGGCCGAGGCGCTCCGCGAGCGGGTGCTGCCCGAGGCCCGCCCCACCGGTCGCGCCGTCACCGGCGCGGCCCTGGTGGGCACGCGCTACCGGCCTCTCTACCCCAACGTCGAGGGCGCCCACCGCGTGGCGGACGCGGAGTTCGTCTCGCTCGAGGACGGGACCGGGGTGGTCCACATGGCGCCGGCGTTCGGCGCCGAGGACATGGAGATCGGGCGTCGCGAGGGATGGCCGACGTTCAAGCCGATCGACGGCGAGGGCCGGTTCACGGACCAGGCCCCGGGGTTCGTCCGCGGGCTGTTCTTCAAGGACGCCGACCCGGCGATCACGGAAGACCTGCGGAGCCGCGGCCTCCTGCTCCGTGCCGGGACGATCGAGCACACCTATCCCCTGTGCTGGCGGTGCGGCACGCCGCTCCTCTACTACGCGAGGAGCTCCTGGTACGTCCGCACGACCGCCGTGAAGGAGCGGCTCCTGGAGGTCAACGAGGAGGTTCGCTGGTACCCCGAGCACATCCAGCACGGCCGGTACGGGGACTGGCTGGCCAACAACGTCGACTGGGCCCTCTCGCGCGAGCGGTACTGGGGGACGCCGCTGCCGATCTGGCGCTGCTCGAACGGCCACGACACGGCGGTCGGCTCCCTGACCGAGCTCTCGTCGCTCGCGGGTCACGACGTCACGGGGATCGACCCGCACCGACCGGCCATCGACGAGGTGACGTTCACCTGCCCCGCGTGCGGCGAGCGGGCCACCCGGGTCCCCGAGGTGATCGACACGTGGTACGACTCGGGCGCGATGCCCTTCGCCCAGTGGGGCTACCACCCCGAGCTCGGGCGGGGCCTGGAGCGGTTCGACCGGCGGTTCCCCGCCGACTTCATCTCGGAGGCGATCGACCAGACCCGGGGCTGGTTCTACACGCTCATGGCCGAGGGCGTCCTGCACTTCGACTCGATCTGCTACCGCAACGTCGTCTGCCTGGGGCTGATCGTGGACAAGGACGGGCGGAAGATGTCCAAGTCGGTCGGCAACGTGCTCGACCCATGGGACGTGCTCGAGCGCCAGGGGGCCGACGCCCTCCGCTGGTACCTGCTCACCAGCGGGTCCCCGTGGGCCGAGCGGCGCGTGGGGATGGAGATCCTCGACGAGGTGGTCCGGCAGTTCCTGCTCACGTTGTGGAACGTCTACGCGTTCTTCGTCCTGTACGCGAACGCCGGCGGGTTCGATCCGTCGGAGCATCACGTGGCCGCCGCCGAGCGGCCGCTCCTCGACCGGTGGATCCTCTCGCAGCTGGCACAGACCGTGGCCGAGGCGCGCGAGGGTCTCGAGGCGTACGACGCAACCGGCGCCGGCCGACGGATCGCGCGGTTCGTCGACGACCTGTCCAACTGGTACGTCCGTCTGGCCCGGCGCCGGTTCTGGGACCCGGAGGGACGGATGGACCGCGACACGGTCTCGGCGTTCCTCACCCTGCACGAGTGCCTGGTGACCGTCTCGCAGCTCCTGGCCCCCTTCACGCCGTTCGTCTCGGAGGCGATCTGGCGGAACCTCGCCGCGGGTCGGGCCGGGGCGCCCGACTCCGTCCACCTGTCCGACTACCCGCATCCCCAGGGCGGCGCGGTCGACCCGCTGCTCGACGGGGCGATGCAGGCCGCGCGCGACGTGGTGGAGCTTGGCCGGCGCGTCCGCACCGAGACGCGGATGCGTGTCCGGCAGCCCCTGCTCGAGGCCGTGGTGCACCATCCCGGGATGGAGGACCGTCTCGAGCCCCTGCTCCCACTGATCGCCGGGGAGCTCAACGTGAAGCGCGTGGTGTTCGCGGCGTCGGCCGACCGGTTCGGGGGATGGCGGGCCAAGCCGGACTTCAGGACGCTCGGCCCCCGGCTGGGCTCGCGGGTGAAGGACGTGGCGGCGGCGCTGGCGGCCGACGATGGGACCGTGGCGAGCGCGCTCGCCCGCGGCGAGTCCGTGACGATCGGCACGCCCACGGGGGACGTGGCGCTCCACCCGACCGACGTGGAGCTGGTGCAGGAGACCCTGGCCGGTTGGGGCGTAGCCACCGACGGACGCCTGACCGTCGCCCTCGAGCTGGAGCTCACCGACGAGCTGCGTCGCGAGGGCCTGGCCCGGGAGCTGATCCGCCTGGTGCAGGACGCTCGGAAGGCCGCCGGGCTCGAGGTGACCGACCGGATCGCGCTGGGTGTCGAGGCCGCCGGCGCTCCGGCGGAGGCGGTCCGAGCGCACCGGGGGTCGATCATGGGCGAGACCCTGGCCACCGTGCTCGACGACGCGGCGGTGGCCGATCCCCTCATCCGCCAGGAGGTCGAGCTCGGGGGGTCGACCGTGACGATCACGCTCCGGCGCGCCTGAGGGTCGCCCTCGGGGCCGCCGTCGCCCGGTCGGGCCTCGGCAGGGGTCTGCCTCAGGACCGCGGGGACCGTGCGCTCCGGCCGATGCCCACGGCCAGGAAGCCGAACGCCCCGGCCGCGGCCACCAGCGAGACGGCGACGGGTCGCAGCCCGCCCGCGAGCACGAAGACCACGAGGGCACCCGCGGCGATCAGGACCATGGCGAGGGCTGCCGCGTAGACGAGGAGCGTCCCGCGCCGCCCGGGCGGGCTGCTCAGTCCTCTCCCCAGAACAGCTCGCGGAGCGAACGCTGCCGCTCGGGATCCCCGCCCTCACCGGGCACCACCTGCTGCTCGGCCTGGGCCGAGGCGGCGGGCTCCACCGGCTCGGACTCGGGCACGGTGATCGGCCCGGGGCCGGGCCCCTCGTGGACGGGCTCGGGGGCGCCGGCCCCGCCCAGGGCGCCCTGGCGGGCGGCGTGCACCATGCCGCGGACCGTCTCCGCATGGTCCTGGACCAGCTTGCCGAGGCTCTGGAGGAACTCCCGCTCCCGGCCGAGGAACGGCGCGATGATGGCCCGAGCGTCGGCCTGGGTGGCTCCGGCCGCCGCCCCGGACACCGTCAACCGCTCGGCGCGCTCGCGGGCGTCGGCCACGATCCGCTCCGCCTCGGCTCGAGCGTCGGCCAGGGTCTCCTCGGCCTCGCGGGAGGCCCGGGCGACAGCGTCGGCGTCCGCGCCCGGGGGCGTCCCGGCGGCGGCCCCCACCCCGGCGGCATGGAGCTGCTCTCGGAGCCGTCGGTTCTCGTCGAGGTAGGCCCCCAACTCCTCCGTGACCTGGTCCAGGAAGGCATCGACGTCGCGCTCGTTGTACCCGCGGAAGGCCAGGCGGAACTCCTTGCGCTGGACGTCCTCGGGGGTCATCCGGGGCGAGGGCGCGGTGCCCGCGAACCCGGCATCGTCCGGTACGTCCTGCTCCTTCTTCCTCATGGATCCCCCCAGCCCCTCAGCAGTGCAGCGCCACCCGCAGGACGTAGAGGATAACGAAGGCGACCAGGATCGAGAGGTCCAGGCCCACCGCACCGGCGCGGAGCGGCGGGATCAGCGCGCGGAGCGGTCGCAGCACGGGCTCCGTCAGGGCGTCGAGCCCGTCGAGGATCACGCGTCCCGGCCCCGAGTACGGGCGTCGGACCCCCAGGACGAACGCCCACGACACGATCACCTGGACGAACAGGACGAGGGTGTACGCGGTGAGCAGCCAGCACACGACGTCGAGCGCGA